>CALBVI010000177.1 GCA_937969395.1 uncultured Spongiibacteraceae bacterium
GTTGGTACAGATACTACAACTTTTAACTCTGGTTCAATGGTGGAGATATCAGCAGCTTGCACTGAAGTCTGCGAAGCTTCTATTAACTCTCTTTCTATAGACTCTGCTTCTACAACATCAACCTCAACGAATTGCTCTTCAAATAACGGCTCTTTCAAGGCGGGCTCTTCTGGAACCACTTCTTTTAAAGCAGGCTCTTCTACTTTAGGTACTGCTTGTTCAGGTTCCTCCTGCTTAGATTCTTCTACCAGCTGCGGTTTTAAAAACACGCTAACGGTTGTTTCGTGCTGAATAGGCTGTTGCTCCGTCTGACTCATCCATACACCTATCCCTATCAACACATGCAGTAATAGACTAGCCAAGAAAGCCAACCAGAGATAATACTTATGTGCTCTTGGCGTATGTACTATTGCCTCATCAACGGCATTGTCTTCTGCTATATCATCTAGGGAGACAACTGTATTCAGGCAGAGCTTGTCATTCACTAGAACCATTCACTCTGTATTAAGCCTACTATTATAAAAGCTACGTTATAAAATCCACGGCGAGTCTTTTTGGATGAATAATGTTCGACTCTAGAAGCTAGAATAAGTTCTTAATAGGAGCTTGCAGATAGGACTGGCTAATACATTAGATTGCCATTTTTTGATTCACTGGGCACATCTTGTATAGCATCCCAGTGCTCAACAATTTTACCCTTATCGTCAAAACGGAAAAAATCCATTGTTACGTATTGTTCATTACCGGGCCACGTTTGGTGCGTATGCACTGCCACCAAATCATCCTCGGCCACAGCTCTTACAAACTCAATACTTTTGCCGGGATAATCTCGGGCCATTTCATCGAAGTAATCAATAAAGGGCTGAGGTCCATCAGCAACCAACGGATTATGTTGTATGTATTCATTGCCCACATACTTTTCCACCGCACTCGTTGGATCGCCCATATAAGCGGTACGATAAAATGCAATTGCGTTTTGTTTATTTTTCGCTAGATCATGTTTCATTGTCATGCTCCCATTTGCATCTTTTCATCAGCTTAAATTTTAGCTTTTTCAATCCATGTTAATAAGCTTATTAGCCAATTTAAGCCACTCACGGTCTCGGTTTATTCTTTGCCTATTTTTAAATCGTTGTTATGAACAATTTTTTGCCTAGCCGATAGACTTAAACAAATCCGGGCTCGGGCAATCCATCACTGCAGCAACAGCGCTAATAATTTCTTTTTCTTCAGTGGTAATCACATCGTCGTGCCTAGCACAGTCGGCCAAACCTTTAAGTAGCTTAGGTTTAAGCAGTGGATAACAATTAGCGAGTTGATTAACCGACTTCGCAAAGCCATCTAATGTGCAGTCATCAACATTAGCTATGCTCAAGTTATAAAGTCCGACGGTATTGGCGCCACGACTATAGGCCCGCTCTTTTTCTTTATCGTCATCATGGCCGTGATGTGCAAGCATCGATAAAACCATATTATAAGATTTCGCAACGCTCTTAACATCTTTATAAACCGGCTTGCTAGGTTTTGTGTTCTCAAACTCTGCGGCTAAATAATGCCTCACTAATTGGAATAAGCACCACTCAAACATTTCAAACTTTTTGTCGGCTCGTATTAATAATAAAAGCGTTCGCTTGAAGGTTTTATATTGTGGCTCAGACATACATTTAAGTGCAGGCATGGCTAATTCAATTAACGGTAAGCGGTAACTATTATTCATCGTAGCCAGTTCAGGCAAAAATTGTAAGGTTTGTGTTGCCAACCCTGCAATGCCTGACTTTCTAATAAAGGCTATTTGTTTTTCTTGCGCTTGTTTATCGTCATTAATAAGCAGCGCGTAAATCAGTGCAATAGCGCCGAAAGGCTCTTTAGCCTGTTCTGTAAGTGCTTTGGGTATTGTATCTACTTCCGCGCGAACTTCATTCACGTCTAGCGGCATTGAGAAATCGCTATCGACAGTTGTTGTGGCTGTTCTTGCTCCTAATACAGCAGCCGCGGCAACCGCTGCCTGTCGTCTTTGTTTATCTTGTTCAGCTTTGTCTGCTTGCGCGCCTTTTTTTTCTATAGGCTTGCGGACTATAAATTTTCCATCCCAACTGGGGTCAATTTTTTTAATGCGATCTTCTAAGGGTGGATGAGTGGCAAAGCTCAATACTTTACCTAGGGCATTACTAATAAATAAATGACTGGATTCGCTCGCTTTCGCACTAAATACTTCGGAACCATTGCTGTAGCCGCCAATAATACTTAGCGCCTGCGAGATGCCTTGCGGATCACGGGTAAACTGCACCGCTGAAGCGTCTGCTAAAAATTCTCGCTGCCTGCTTATTGAAGCTTTAATCAATCTGGCAAAAAAAGTACCCAGCCAACCAATCGCCAATAAGGCAAGGCCTGCTAACAATATCCTTGAGTCGCCTCGGCGATTGCTGCTACCAAAATGACGTCGCCGTCCGTAGCCACCACCTCCCGCATGCATAACAAGCTCACCAGCAGTGGCGACAAAAAGAATGCCACTCAACATCGCTATTAGCCGGAGGTTTAAACGCATGTCGCCATTTAAAATATGACTAAACTCATGGGCAACCACGCCTTGTAACTGTTTGCGATCAAACTGTTCAATAGCACCTTGCGTAATACCGATAACCGCATCGCTGGGGGTATTACCTGCGGCAAAGGCATTAATACCCATCTCATCTTTAAGAAGATACACCGCCGGTACCGGCATCCCAGATGCCAATGCCATTTCTTCGACAACATTTAATACTTTTTTCTCGTTGCCATCATCGGTATTAGGGTTGATACGACTACCGCCCATAGACTGCGCCAGTTTTTTTCCGCCACCTAATAAACTCAACCATTTAAAAATAATAACTGAAAAAATAACACCGCTGACTAATAGGCTGATTTTTCCAAAGTTGTTCCAGCTGAAGTAGGTAGATAATGGGTTGCGTAATTCATTGCTAACCGTGGTGGTAATATTTTTAGCATCGGTTATTTGTCCGTCGGCTAACCAAAAGCTAACCGCGACAACAATATTGGTTAAGCCTATTAACAACACGACAACGAATAAAAATAACAAAACCAACCATTTTGTTTTGCGGCGAGCTTGCTCTTGCTCTGCAAAAAAATTCATAGCGATGCCTTTGTTGAGTTATCAGTTATTAAGAGTTGGACAAGTCCGTTATGTTTTAAAAGATAGCCTCTATTTAAAAGGATACCTTTTATTAAAATGAGACTTTCGGCGCTTCTTGAATTTGCGCGCTATCTTCAAACTCTAACAGCGAGGCATCTTTCGTATGGCCAAATTTACGGGCAAAAAACACGGGGGGGAATGTTTGCTTATAGGTGTTGTATTCAGTCACAGCATCATTAAAGGCCTGACGAGAAA
>CALBVI010000178.1 GCA_937969395.1 uncultured Spongiibacteraceae bacterium
TTTATTCAGCAGAAAAAAGTGGTCACCGTTGAGGAGGTAACTAATCCTCCCTGTGATACTCGTCAGCAGCAAGTCGAAGTTCGAAATTGTCAGCAAGATGATAGTCAGCGCTGGCAGCGACCCCAGCGTTATGAAGGTACGTTAACTAATGCCTTTGGCCATCTTAATGTAAAAAGTGGCTATGATCAGGATATGGAAAAGTTGACGGGTTTAATGGCTCAACAAGAGCGTATTGATGAGCATATCGCTACTATGGAAGACGTCCCTGATTTCATTGCTCAAGAACAAATTCTTATCGCTAAAGAGATAGATCGTATCTATAAGCAGAATGAGCAGGGCAATTTACTAAAGATTATCTCTTCTGGCGTCAAAGTCACCAGTAAGATAATCGATGTGATTAAGGACGATGACTAAATGATTAGCCTTATAACGGTCTAAATTCCTTCAATCTTCTTCAATCCTCTTCAATTCCCAGCTAAACGGCGATAAATACTCTGAAAGCATTGGTTTGTGTTAAACCTAGCTATTCGTTAAAATGCGCAGCCTTTCTACACGCTCTACAATAATAATCTATTCTGATAAGTAACTTATTTTATACGCGCTTTTTAAGCGGGTATTAGCCATTGTAAATTGAGAAAACAACATGTTTGAGTTTCACCCGAGTAAAGTCGCCACGATAAAGAACGACGTGTTATCTGGCTTAACCGTTGCGCTGGCGTTGGTGCCAGAGGCGGTCGCGTTTGCCTTTGTTGCAGGCGTTGAGCCATTAGTAGGCCTTTATGCTGCCTTTATGGTTGGTTTGATTACGGCTTGTATTGGCGGTCGTCCCGGCATGATTTCTGGTGCAACCGGTGCACTGGCGGTGGTCATGGTTGCGCTAGTAGCCGATCACGGGGTTGAGTATTTGTTTGCTACCGTTGTGTTGATGGGCTTTATTCAAATTTCAGCAGGTGTGCTTAAACTGGGTAAATTTATCCGAATGGTTCCGCACCCGGTTATGTTGGGTTTTGTTAATGGCTTGGCGATTGTTATTTTTCTCGCCCAGCTTGGTCAATTTGGTGTTGCAGGCGCGCCAGGTTGGTTAGAAGGTACGTTTATGCAGGGCTCGATTTTAGATGTGGCTTGGCTTGAAGGTGAGCAGATGTATATGTTGCTGGGCTTAGTGATCTTTACGATGGCCATTATTCATTTTTTACCAAAGCTTACTACGGCTGTGCCTTCTTCATTGGTGGCGATTATTTCGGTCACTTTATTGGTCCTTGGATTAGATTTAAATACCCGTGTGGTCGGTGATGTCGCATCGATTAAAGGCGGCTTACCGAGCTTTCATATTCCGAGTGTGCCATTCAACTTTGAAACATTGTCGATCATTTTTCCTTACGCGATTATTTTAGCGGCAATTGGTTTGATTGAATCATTACTGACTTTACGACTAGTTGATGAAATTACTGAAACCCGCGGTCACGGTAATAAAGAGTGTATTGCTCAAGGCGTTGCTAATACGGCGACAGGCATGTTTGGTGGTATGGGTGGTTGTGCGATGATTGGCCAGAGCATGATTAATGTTAATTCTGGTGGTCGTGGTCGTCTTTCAGGTATTACGGCGGCACTGAGTTTATTGCTGTTTATTTTAGTGGGCTCTGCTTTAATTGAAAAAATCCCTCTAGCGGCATTAATTGGGGTTATGTTTATTGTTGTTATCGGTACGTTTGAGTGGAGTAGCTTTCGTATTATTAGCAAAGTGCCACGTACTGATGCGTTTATTTTAGTGACTGTATCTGCTGTCACTGTATTTACTGATTTAGCGGTTGCGGTTGTCGTGGGTGTTATTATCTCGGCATTGGTATTTGCTTGGGAACACGCTAAACATATTCGCATTGAAGCCAAAGATGATCATAACGGCTCAACAGTTTATGCAATCACAGGTCCTTTGTTTTTTGGTTCAGCGGAATCGTTTTTAGATGGCTTTGATCCACTTAATGATAATGACCATGTGGTTATTGATTTTGCCCGTTCAAGAGTGGCTGATCATTCTGGCCTAGAGGCGATAGATACTTTGGTGGAACGTTACCTAAGTGCCGGTAAAGAAATTCACTTGGTTCACCTAAGCGCAGAGTGTCGTCGTTTATTGAAAAACGCGGCAGGTTTAGTTGAAGTGAATGTGATTGAAGATCCGCAGTATTTTGTTGCTGAAGATAGCTTAGGTTAATTAGCTCGCGAACATAAAAAAAGCGCTTATGATTAAGCGCTTTTTTTATGTCTGAAATATTTGTAATTGTTTGCCGATTAGCAAATATCAGTCAGCTGCAAAACAGTAAAATAAACCGGCGCCACCTGTACTGTTTAATGCTTCTTGGCTACAGCCTTTAGACGTATGTGCAGAATTCCAAGGGCTTCCTGGTGTTGAACCACGATGTCTATCAGCATGGCCAACCATTGCTTTGTTGCCATCATCACTGTTACTCGTCCAGTTACTACAGGTCATATCTTCACCGGCAGGATAGGCGATACCAGTAATTTGTGAACCGGTTAGAATATCGTGTTTCGCAACTTTATCTCCCATTGCCCGTGAGCCTACTTTATCGCCTTTTTCTGTTAGCGCGTAGGTGTAAATAAAGTTTGAATTGTCATAGAGCAGACTTTCAATATTGGTTGCTATGGGTACACCATTGGCATTGCCCCACGGGCCTTGGCCGATTCGATCGATAGCATTAACCGCCGCTGTATTACCTTCAGCTTGAGTGCTTAAAAAAGCACGCCAATCGCGCTTAGCTACTCCAGCAGCTTTTGCCAATTCTTGGCAGTGAGCATCTGCACCTGCTAAACCACCTAAGTTTGCACCGTCGCCTAGGCCAACACTTGTTACAAAAAAGCCGATCTCTAATGGTTCTGGCGCAGGGCGGGCAGGGCGTTGTTGCTCTTGAGCAACAACTTGAGAACTTAAAAAAGCTGAACATGCGATCAGCGGCGTTAAGCTAAAAACGAGCTTATTAAATTTTTTGTTCATTGTTATCTCCATATTACACGTGTGGTTTATTAATGACTTATTGTGTGTAGGGTATGAATATTTCATACATTGCAGGTGACGGCAATATACAATTTAAAAATTGATCCAGCTATTAAGCGCCTGTAAACGAAATTGTCTGCCGTTGTAGTCTAATACTAAGCTGTTTTTTAAAATGGCAATAACTCTTAAACCTGGTGCTAATTCAGTACCGACTTTACAGGTTTTACCATTTAAAATTACAACGCCACCTTCTTCGGAATAAATATGGGTTGAATATTCAATGCTAGGCACTGACTGTTTAAATCGGGTTGAAAATTCAGCTAACAGTGGAATCGATTCCAAAATGGATAAGCCATTGTCATCAGCGGGTTCTATCACTTCAGTGATGGTTTTTTTTGGAGTGGCTATTATTTTTGGTTCTGCCTGAGATGGACTTTGTATAACAGCTTGCTTCGTTTGCTGTTGATATAGAGAGTTAATGGCTGCTGTATCTTGCTCACTATTTTCTGGTTGATCTTTAACAGCAATAGATTTTTCAGCTGTAGATAGATCGTTTTTATCAATAGCAAATTGTTCAGTAATAAGATGCTCAGTAGTAAGCAACTCAGTAATAAGTTGCTCAGTTTGTTTAGATTGAAGCGGGATAGATTCAACAATATTATTAGCGGTATCTTGATGATCGCTACTATTGTTATTAATGGTCGCTACTGCTGGTAAAGCTACAGTATTTTGCTGATTGGATTGCTGAAAAAAATAGTAGCAAGCAACAATAACGATAATTGCGAGCAAACATTCAAAGCCCCAGCGTTTAAGCGGGTGGCGCTCAGACGACGCGTTAATCGATGGTGTTTGTAGATAGGGATTGTTGCTGTCTTCGTTTCGTTCTTGATTGGCGCGATTGAGAGCATCTAATATTAATGACATGTTTAGCCCTCCGCATCATTGAATTGATAATTTACGATTTCAGTATTTAATGTTTTCGCAATACCTAGTTGTTCATTAAGTGCTAATAAAGTTTTTAAACCGACAACGCCATCGGCTGCTAATTGATGCTTAGCTTGAAAGATTTTTACTCGCTGCTGCAATGCGCTATTAAAAGTATTCTCTGCGAGCAGTGTTGACTGTTGATCCAATGTTGCAAATTGCTGTGCTAACCAGGTAACCATAGCGTTAGTCTGACCCAAGGCAATGCTGCCGGTATAACTTATAGGTGTCTGCCATAAAAAGAAAAATTCACCATTCCACAATTTACCGAGCTCACTCAATAACATCGTGTGCGGTTGATCATTGAAAATAACAGTAGCTTGGCTATCGTCTAGCGCTACAAGCACCGCGAATCGTTTATATTTTTCAGCGGTAATTAAAGTGATTGCAGCTGGGCGATTAACCGCCTTAAAATCTTGCCAGCTTTCAACGATAAAGCTATTGCAACGTATAGTACTACCATCGTTTGTTGACGGTTGATCACAGTTAAAACTGTCAAAGTTTAAATTTAATGTTGAAGCCAGTTGTTGTAGCGCTTGCTGTTGCTGAATAAACCAAGGTTCAGAGTTGACAGTTATAGCTGCAATTTCTTTTTCGTCTGCTAATGGCTTCACTTCTGCTGGTTTTGCTTGAATCTTATTTTCAATCGTATCTTTAACGGGCACTGGTAGAGTTGCCGTTGTAATAACATCATCCTTTAGCCATAAAGCTAAAACGATAATAAATAAAACCGCAATGCTAAGCATCGCTCTGCGATAAAAGATGACCGATTTTTCAGGGCTGTGTTCATCTTCACCAATAACTTCCTGCGCTGCTTGTTTAAGTATCGCCATGTTAACAGCGGTTTTATTCGCCGCGTAAGCACCGAGTAATGCGCGGTCACAAACTGCATTGATTATTCTCGGTAGGCCACCGCTTATTTTGTGAATGCGTTTAACCACAGCGGTAGGAAATAAAGTTTGATCTTCCGGTAAGCCAGCAACATGCAGTCGGTGACGAATATAATTATCCGTTTCTAATAATGTTAAAGGCTTTAACTGATAGCGAGTGGTAATACGTTGAGCGAGCTGCCGCAACTGTGGCTTGTTTAATAGGGTGCGAAGCTCTGGTTGGCCAACCAAAATAATCTGCAATAATTTTTTGGTATTAGTTTCAAGATTGGTGAGTAGGCGAATTTGTTCCAATACTTCAAATTGTAAATGCTGTGCTTCATCGATCAGTAAAACAGTATTGCGGCCCTTGGCGAAATTATCCGTTAAAAATTGATGTAAGCGGTCAGTTAATATTTTTAAGCTGCGTTCGCCCTCAGGGTAATCAATTTTAAACTCGTCACAGACAGAGGCTAACAATTCAACGGCATTAAGAGCAGGGTTGAGAATAATAGCAATGTCAGTAGTATCGGGTAATTGCTGTTGCAGGCAGCGGGTAACTGTTGTTTTACCGGTACCAACTTCGCCAGTTAATAGAATAAATCCGCCGCCGGTACTGACGCCATAAGTCATATGCGCGAGTGCATCGCGATGACAGTTACTCATAAATAAATAGCGTGTATTAACCGCTATAGAAAAGGGCGCTTCAGTCAGGCCAAAGTGATGGTGATACATACGATTACCAAGGGTAACGAAACGGGATGAGTCAGTCTTTATACATTGCTCATCGATTATTAATAACTTGGTGGGTATTATGCATAAAGCCCTATAGTAAAGCTACGAGCATAGCCTTTAAGTAGCTGTGTCTAAGTCTTTTGAGACAACGTTTATTTGGATATAGAGAAACTATGAATAGAGAACAAGCTATTAGCTATTTATTAAGTAAGCCAGCGAGCATCGAAGATTTCCCCTTTGGCCCTGAAACCGCTGTTTATAAAGTTAAGAGTAAAATGTTTGCGCTGGTTTCCCATCGAGAAGGTAATGATTTCATCAATTTAAAATGTGATCCCGATGAAGCGGCTATTTTACGGGATATATTTCCTGCGGTTCGAGCGGGTTATCACATGAATAAAAAACATTGGAATACCGTGGTGTTAGACGGTTCTATCCCAAAAGGTGAAATTGAGCGAATGATTGATAGTTCATTTACCTTGGTGGTGAGTAAAATGAAGAAGAGTGATCAGACGTCAATTTTGCTTCATTTATAGTATATAGAGTCAGTAAGCTTCAAAAGTGAAACTTCCTTTGAAAATGGTATATTCGAGTCTCAATATCTATGTTGAGATTTGCTCTAGTAACCGTTTAATAGTCGCCTCCGCCTAATGCCGTATTATTACGCTTAATTGGCATTGAACCTGACGGTGTAGCTGATATCATTTAGCCTTCCTCAGTCTTGCTTTAGCCTTCTTTATGAAATTCGCCACACTATGAAATTCAACACCTTATGAAATTCAACTATCGAATAGTTTTCATCATTACCGCCTTACTCTTTACCTTATCCGTTAGCCTCATTGGCATGAACTACTATGTCTCGATGAATGTGACTCGGGCTCAGTTAAAGAATAGTTCTCTGCCTCTAACTGTAGACAATATTTATACTGAAATTCAAAAGCAGATTATTGAGCCAAACCTCATCGCCTCAATGATGGCTAACGATACCTTTATGAAAGATTGGCTAGCTAATGAAGAGGGTGATAAGCAAAAGGTTGTGAAGTACCTTGATACGATTCAAAATAAATACCAAGTGTTTGCCACTTTCTTAGTATCGGAGAAAACGCAAAACTATTACTCAGCAGCGGGTTTATTAGAGAAGGTTAGCGACGATAACCAAAATAATGACTGGTATTTTTCGTTTAAGAAAACCGCTGGAATGCATGAGATTAATATAGATAAAAATGAGCACATGGGTTCTTCATTGGTGATGTTTATTAATCATAAGATTTTTGACAATGATTTCCATATGATTGGTGCAACAGGGGTTGGCGTAGAGACATCGTATATTAACGATATGCTTAAACAGTTTCGCTTGAAATACAATTTTACTGTCTATTTTATTAATGAAGACGGTGAAGTAATTATTTCCGAGCGAGATACCAACCCGATTAATAATATTAACGAGGTGCCTGAGTTAAGCGAAATAAAAGCGGATTTGATTAGCAAAGGTTCTCAGTTATTTGAATATATTCGTCACGGTGAAACGATTTTACTCAATCGAAAATATATTCCTGAGCTTGATTTGTATTTGCTTGTTGAAGCTAAAATGAATGATTTTACCAATGACGTAAAAGAGACCTTCTATTTCAACATCGTCATTTCTTTGTTGTTAACCGTAGCGATCACCTTGATTGTATTGGCCTATGTTAGAAACATTCATGTCAGGCTCAATCAATTAGCTGATAACGATCCATTAACGGGCTTACCTAATCGCCGGTTTTTCAACAGAAGCTTAGAGCATGCTCTGCTGCTTAAAAAACGTAATAACACGAGATTATCAGTACTATTTCTCGATTTAGATAACTTTAAAACGATCAATGATACTAAAGGGCATGATGTAGGCGACAAAGTATTAGAGCGGATTGCTGCAATATTGAATAGCACGATTAGAGAGACTGACTTTACCTCTCGCTGGGGTGGTGAAGAGTTTATTGTTCTATTGCTTGATAGTGATGTCGCGGGTGCGAGTCATAGCGCAGGAAAGCTGTGCAAAGCGATAGAACAAGATGACTTACTAATGAGTTTGGTCGATCATAAAGTAACAGCCAGTTTAGGTGTGACTGAAGTTCAAGAAGACGACGATATAGATGCCATTTTAAATCGTGTGGACAACGCGTTATATAAAGCAAAGGATGCAGGTAAAAATCAGTATATTGTTGGTTAAGCGAGCTTATATATCATGACTATATCAAACCGCTTAACAGAGTTCTTATTAGCCTAACTTACTTGCTCCAATGCTTTAATCTGGTTAGTAGAATGTTAAAATTAGTTTTAAGCAGTAAATAGCCTAAAGAATAATTAAAGTTTTTCCCCTGTCAGTCGGTATCTTATTAAGGAAGCATTATATCTATGCGTGTTTATTGAGTTTTTAATTATTGGCATTTAGTAAGCTTATCTCCAATACTTTATGGCAATACTGGATTAACAGGAAAGTAAAATGGCTATTAATATAGAAGGCGCGAGTACAGCGCGCACCAGTGCCGATAGCGGTAACGCAACAACTAGCACGGCTGCTGAGTCTGATGAAGAATTATCGTCAAGCGCGTTAAAAGAACAGCAAAATCGAGCTATCTTAGAGTCACAACAGTTGAGCTTAGGCAGCAAAAATGAACCGCTGTCGCTGTTATTAAAAGCAGCTTTAGAAGCTATTAACGAGCATTTAGAACCCACGTTTGGTGAAAACGCGATTGAAACCAGTGTTGAGAGTGGTGTTGATGTTTCTCCTGAAGCAACCGCACAGAGAATAGTGAGTCTATCGACAGCTTTTTTTGCATCCTTTCAGCAGCAAAATCAAGATTTGGATGAGCAAGAGCAACTAGATAAATTCTTGGAAGTAATCGGCGGCGGTATTGAAAGTGGTTTTTCCGAAGCTCGCGATATACTCGATAGTCTTGGGGTATTAGATCTAGGAGATATCGCCGAAAATATTAATAAAACTTATGATTTGGTGCAGATAGGATTAGAGGACTTTAGAAATAGTTTTAGTTAAGAGTCTTGGGTTACTTATTATGGGTTCTTCAGGGACCTATAATTATAAAATTACTCTCGATAAAAAAGTTAATTTCAATGGTAGCGTCAGCTAATAAAAATAAGGGAAAAGATGGAATATTTCATAGATGCATTTAAAAAATATGCGGACTTTACTGGCAGAGCAAGACGCAAAGAATATTGGATGTTTATTCTTTTCTATTTGATTATTTATGTAGTCTTGTCGGTAGTTGATGCCGTTATCGGGACTATACTTTTTGTATCTATATATTCATTAGCTTTACTTATACCAAGTATCAGTATTGCAACAAGGCGATTACACGACACGGGTAGGAGTGGATGGTGGCAACTAATAATTGTTGTTCCCATAATTGGCTTTATTGTTTTAATTGTTTTCCTTGCTCAAGATGGACATGAGGAAAATGAA
>CALBVI010000179.1 GCA_937969395.1 uncultured Spongiibacteraceae bacterium
ACTGCCGTGAGAACCACAGAAGGATCATCAGTTAGCCCTATAATACTTGTTAGAGCTTTATAAGCCGCCTTTCCCCTAATAGCAGCTTCACTTAATTTTTCAGGGGGTGTTTTCCAGCCTTGCCAAATATTATCTTCCTCAAATGGGGCAGCTAACGATAATATAGACTCTTGCAGACCCATCCCTATTTCAAGATTAGATAGCACACCCATATCATTGATTTTTTCATATCCGATTTTTTTAGCAGCGCTATTAATTTTTCTTTTTGCAAAGAAAAGTTTTAACCAATTATCTTTAGCTCCCTCATAGATGCCCACCCATTCAGTAACTGGACTGTTCGCGAGTATTTCAGGGGATACATTATGACCTACAGTCTTAAGAAGCTGATCAAAATCTTTCTTTTGCGAACTTAACCTCACTAGACTTTCTAATAAATCTCGGACGCCTTTAACAAGAAGGTAACTTAATGGTTTTGATTCTGCAGATTCAATTAACTGCGCTAACGAGTTTACTCGTGCAACATTAGCAATAGTGTTTTCTTTTAGTGGGACATTAAAATTTGAAGCCAGAATAGCAGCGCTAGGATAAAGTTTTTGGACTACTAATTTATAACGATTAAGGCAATCCACTACCTGACTTTGCCATGCATTGGACCAGCTTCGAGCCTTCAAAATACGAAATTGAGACGGATTAAGGGTAGAGATATCGTTATGTGCAAGTGCTGCTAACTTAACAGCCTCAAGCATTTCATCTAATTTTGATACTGTATTAACTGGAGCAGAATCAAAACCCAAAGGCCACGCTAATGATAAAGTGTGCTTATTTTTATAAAGAACATCTCGAGCTATAGCATCTCGTGCAGACAGCCCATAAATAGATTTCTTATGCAACGCTTGTACAAAACTATTAAGGCGGTCTCGTTTCTCCTTTAAGCTCCTAACTGATTCAACCCAACCTTCACTCTTAGCGCTATCACGTTGATCGGTCGCAACTCTAAGCTGTTCAAGAACAGCCTTTTTGTTAGCTTTGTTGCTGTGAAGTTCTAAACACAAATGATCTAAACCAATTTTTTCCATACGACGATAAACCACATGGAGTGCAGCCATTTTCTCAGCAACAAAAAGTACTTTTCTTCCGAGAGCCATGTTATGGCATATAATATTTGCAATTGTTTCCGATTTACCGGTACCTGGCGGACCTTCTAATACAAAGTCTTGCGCTCTACCTGAAGCTTCTACAGCTACCAGCTGAGAACTATCACAATTAAGCGGTGTAAAAACTGTTTCGGGGTCAATCTTCTTATCAACCTCATCTCGTAAAACAAAACTAGTATCCTGAACATATGCGTCCCGAGGATGATCGACCAAATGCTTAACAAAAGGGTTTTCTTTTAAATCACCCATGCGATCTTTAAGATCTTTCCACATTAGATATTTAGCAAAGGAAAACGATGCCAGAACTAAATCTTCTACAACCTCAAAACCCGGCTGCTCCGCTATCGCTGCTCGAACAGTACTCCAGATAAGATGCACATCAACGCCAGATTCATCTTCAGGTAATGACTCTCGAAATTGATTAAGATCGATATTATGCTCAGTGTATAGAAACTCAATTAACGTCATATTAAAAATAGGAGCTTCATCAGGCAATTGACGCACTTTAATCGGCGCCCTAGCACTACTTCTAGTTAGTTCTGCAGGTATTAATATCAGAGGAGCACGATAAGAACGATCATCTTCAGGATTTTCTTTCCAGCGTAGCATCCCAAGAGCTAGATATAACGTATTAGACCCACCCTCCTCTAAATCATTTTTAGCTTTTCGAAATAGATTTATTGCATTCTGATCAAGTTTTTTCCTAGGCATATTAGCCAAAAGTACGTTCTTATTTAACTGATCAAGTGCGTACTCTTTGTGAATATCCGAGCCGGCTTGTAACCTAAAAGTTTCTTCACTCCGTTCACGATCATTCAAAGGGCTTTCTTCTGCTGACACGAATTTGAACGAAACACCATCAGCCAAACTATCTTCCATAGAACTAATATCTGGACAATAAAGCTTAATGGCAACCGCCCGATCTTTTAATGACAGTAGTGAATTTCTCTTGGTTAGATCTAATAATTTACGCTGCCAAGTATCAATACGAGTATCAGGTGTTTCAGCAACGACCTGCTCATCAGCCCTAACAGGTGGCAAAGGAGGTACTACGGGTAAATTTAACTCATTACTCGAATCAGAACTCTTCTCTTGAGGCTTTTCCTCTATTGTAGAGATAGGTCTGATTTTACGTGCCCTTGCTTGCTTTATATCGATTACAAAAACGAAATTTTCTTCTTTTTCTTCACTAATCAAATCGCGGGCATATGCTTTAGACTGCTCAAAAGTAACTGGAGTATCATTTGTGACCAAGGTGCTTTCGAACAACACTAAGTCACGAGCATCAACACGCTTTCTTAGGTCCATAGGATCGTCATTGGTCAAAACGGGAAAACGCTCGTCAATCAACCAAACACCTACAAATGCATGCTCTTTACCTAAAGCAATTACCGGATTTAGGCCCATTAACTCAATGCAGCTAGCAAACAGAAGAGACGTATCAAGACAGGCGCTTAACTTTGATTCGCTAATATCTGCGGCTAACCGAATCCGCTGCCCGTTCTTAGCAAATCCTTGTGGAGGGGAAACGTAAGCTAGGCTCTGTGAAAAAATAACATTCCATAGCGCCGCAGCCATTAAATACGGTTTTTCCCGTGTGTTAGATTGATAACCATCAGCACTTCTTCCATGCCCCCCTTTCTCTAAAACCTCAGTTACTTGCCGCACTAACGATTCAACATAGACACCATTGGGTTTTACAAAAGCGGCCAATAAATCAGGCTGCCTACTCTCCCCGCCCCAATAGTTGGCAGGAAGAACTGCGACTTTTATCAATTTGGTCGTTAATACATTTCCAGGTTCATCTAGAGAGCAAACCGTTAGCGCTATAGAAACCCTCATTTCTTCGGTCAAATTGAAGAGAATATTGTGTGGTATATTCAGCGGACGCTGCTGTAATGAGATCACCTGACCAGGACGTATCTCATCTATAGGCCAAGTTTCTGGAGAAAAAAGCTCGGGGTCAGATGTTAACTTAACGACAAGCCCGCTCAAAGGTTTCTGACTATCAGGTAACTCACCTTCTATTATCGAATAATGTAAGCTCAAATTTCGAAATAACGGATAAGCATTTTGCTGCGCTGCTAACGAAAAAGTGGACAGGTGATCAGTTTTTAAATGTATTTGAGAGTCGACTTCTAAACGAGAATCCATACTCATAATTCCTTGATTAATGTTTTTCTTGATAGGTAATATTTCATTAATACCCACACAATCCATATCCTTATAACAATATCATTTTTTCTTCTGAACTTCCTATTTTATAAAGTAAACGCAAAGTACTGGAAGGAAAGCCATTTATATGTAGACATAGAAAAATATTCATTTCTAAAATTTGACTTCTAACCCCCATTGAAACCAGCGAGCAATGAAGGAAAATCACAACACTTATAGCGAAAGCTGGTTTAGTAAAAGTCATTCGCAACCAGAAAATACTGGAGATATAGATTATGCAAGATCATTATTCGCCTGAACTTGACTTAATACAGGCTTAAATAACAGACACAAAAAAGCCCACAATTAAGCGGGCTTTTTTGTCGTTGATAAACAACGTTGTATGGTGGAGCTAAACGGGATCGAACCGTTGACCTCAACACTGCCAGTGTTGCGCTCTCCCAGCTGAGCTATAGCCCCGAAAAGGGATGCGCATAATAAGCAGCAACTCTTTTAGTGTCAAGCACTTATGCCGCTTACTGTTGCTCTAAAGCGGTGTAGGCTTTCTCGAGTTTCTTCAATTTCTTTTTGCCGACGCCGCCTAGTGTATCTAGGGCGAAGCGAACTCTTGCTCGGCTCATGTCTGGGCCTAGAATCTCCATTGAATCAATCACTGAGATTGAGGCGGTTGTGCCGGCAATGGCGATAAACAGCGGCGCGAAGAAGTCTTTTACTTTGACGTCTAGGGCATCGGCTACGGATTTCATCGCGGCGAAGATGTCATCTCGCTCCCAGGTGCGTAGGCTTTCTAGCTTCCAGAGGGCGAACTGTAGGGCTTCGATCAAGTCGTCACCTTGTAATTTGCCACCGGCAAAGCTGGCCTCGGTGATTGGCATCATGCCTGAGGCGAAGAAGGCGGCCAGTGGTGCGAAGTCGCTCAGTGTCTCCATGCGCTGCTGTGCATGAGGCAGAATTTGCATGAGGTGATCTTTGTTGAGCGCCCAGTCATGCAGGCGATCAGCTAACTGCTCTTGTGACAGGTCTTCACGTATCCACATGCCGTTTAACCAGCTGAGTTTTTCAACATCAAAGATCGGTCCGCCCAAGCTCACGCGCTGAATATCAAAGTTATCTAACATTTGCTGCAAGGTGAACTTTTCACTTTCGTCAGGCATTGACCAGCCCATGCGACCTAGGTAGTTCACTAATGCTTCTGGCAAGTAGCCCATGCGCTTGTAGTACAAAATCGACGTTGGGTTTTTGCGCTTACTGAGTTTCGATTTATCTGGGTTACGCAATAGCGGCAAATGGCAAAGCTCCGGCATATCCCAGCCAAAGTATTGGTACAGTAATTTGTGCTTAGGCGCGGAGTTAATCCACTCTTCAC
>CALBVI010000180.1 GCA_937969395.1 uncultured Spongiibacteraceae bacterium
CACTCCAGCAGCTACTATGAGTGCTTGGTTACCAACTTCATGGCCCCAGTTATCATTAATGCGTTTGAAGAAGTCAAGATCAACAATTACTAAGGTAGTGGGTTGCTCAGTACGGCGCGTACGTTCCATTTCTTGTTCAAGAGAGGCGCGAAAGTGACGGAAATTATACAAACCAGTGAGTGTGTCGGTGCGAGCTTCTTTGGAGAGGTGGCTTAACTTGTCCTGCAGTGTGGTAACTTGATCAATAACATCGCAGCTTGCTTCACCAACCGGACAGAGGGGCACTGGCGCGATATTGGTCGGTATAATATCGGCAGAGGCATCTGAAATTAAAGGTTTTTGATTAGCCACTAATGATGTCTCAAAATTGATCAACAGGGGTTAGTAAGCCTTTAGTTTAACGTATATATGGCTAAGGTCGAGTGAAATTTACCACTAAAAGTAGGGTTTAATAGCCTATAAGATCGTTTAATCAATCGGTAGATTGTTTTTCACCGTAATGGGGAATAGTTTTAAATTATTCATATCTCTACCAATGAATAAGCTGCTCTTGGAGGTTGCGGTGTTGCAAAAAGAGACTTCAAAGTTCTCGCCGTGATAAGAAACTGAGTGAATATAAGGCGCAAAATAGCTGACGTTATCTGTTGGACATTTCTGCGGCCAAAGCTCAGTACTCTCGTCAATGATAGATAATATTTCAGTAGCGTCTTCCTGTGATATGTCTTGATCGAATTTAATTTTTAATTGACGTACTGGCGATAAAAACTGATTACGTACAGTGGTGGTGCAACGCCACTCTGTTTTGGTGATGCCATCACTGTAGCAATGAGCGTAGACAAAACTTGAAAAATGACTTTCTTGATAAAAAGGTGAGAATTCAAGTTCAATAGCAATCGATTCAAGTTCTCGATTTTGCGAAAAAATAGGCGTTGTTCTAATGTTATCGACTTGTGATTGAGCAGAAATCTTTTCGTGTTGAGACGGTAAGATCTGCAATAGAGCGGCGGTTTCTTCACAGGTGATCGGTAGCGTTGTGTTTTGAATCGCGCAATCGGCAAATAGCTTAGAGCTATATAAAAAAGTGAGTAGCGTAAAATAAAAAATCTGTTTCATAACATAACTCTTAATATATAAATATTTCGCTGCCAGTTTAATACCTGTGGCATTAGGTTTAAACATGCATTGTTAAATCGCCGTCATTTGCGTCTGTGTCACTAGTGAGCAATGAGTTTATAAAGTCTCTCATCCCAGAGGCTGCCAAGCATTGATCCGGATATTACTTGCGGTTTGTTATTCGCATTCTTGTTTTTGTCGATACCTGATAACGCATAGCGAAAGCCGATAGCCTCACTATGAGTTTGGTGAGATTGTTGAGCTTCTAGGTTTGACCAAATTTCCATAACCGTCATATGATTGGTTCTAGAATTTTGAGTGAGTATTTCGAAACCAAGATTGCCGGTATGCTTACGGCTATCCATAGTTAAATTAATTAATAGTTGATTGCCGCAGGGGGCGTCAGGGCTTAGGCCAAGATTACAAGGCGAAAACTGTTCAGGTCTAATTAGATCGGCATGAGTTAGTACAAAAACAGTATCGCTAGTTAGGCTTAAGGTGTTATCGAAACTTGAAGGCGTTAGGCCTACATGTAGTCGTTGATCAAAGGGGGCGTAAAGCAGTGGTGCAAGCTCGCTTCTGAAATCCTGCTGTTGCTTAGACTCTTCCTGCGTATTATGTTTTTGTTTTCTCTCTAACAGCGCGAAATGATTATCTCTTCCTAGACGCTGTAATCCAAAAGCATTAATGCTGTCGTCGCTTGTTTTCCTATCGATAACATATTGTTTAATCAGTTCTTTTACAGACTTAATAGTACTTGGCTTAACTTCGATATAGCTAACAATCCATGCCGGTTGTTCATTTAATACCGTGCCATCAGCCAGCTCAATATCTGCAACTGCAGCATGACACAGCACCCAAGAAAGCAGCAAAAAAATTCGAGCTTGCATGTGATATACCTTAGAAAGTAATGATTTGTGTCAGCGACTCTCATCAATAGCATTATTATAATAATGGTTATAAATACTATTTTATTGTGTCTTTTTATAGTGTCTTGAATTCAAGTGCTAAGTTTTAATTTACACCTAGCTTAGAATAGAATCGACCTTAGCTAAACTTATGATTTAGTTGAGCATATATAGTACAGAGATGATTATATGATGACAGTAAAAAGAGCGCTTTGTCTAAGTTTATTCCTATTGATGACAGTTGTTGGCTCATCAGCAATAAGTGCTGTTATTTTGCAGTACCATCATATTGGTGAAGATACGCCACGAGTTACTACCGCATCGGTACCGGAGTTTACTGCCCATCTTGATTGGTTGGCGGAGAATGATTTTGAGGTTATAGCGCTAGATGAATTAATAGCTCGCCGTAAAAATAATCAGTTATCAACAGCCGACACAATAGCCAGTATTAGTTTTGATGACACCAGTAAAACAATATGTACTGAGGCATGGCCTATTCTTTATCAGCGCCGCCTGCCATTTATTATTTTTGTTAATACTGAAATTATGGAAGTTGCCAATAACACTCAATGCAGCTGGCAAGAATTACAACAGATGGAAAAAACGGGTTTATTAACGGTTGGTAATCACAGCCATACTCATCGGCATATGACGGATCGAAGCGGTTTTAATAGCTATCAGCAGTGGCTTAAAGTCATGCGTGAGGAAGTTGTTATTGCCGAGAACATTTTACGGGAGAAGCTCAGCTCAGTTAAAAAAATATTTGCTTATCCCTACGGTGAATCTAATGAACGATTACAGTATGTTATTGAGCAGTTAGGCTATGTTGGCATTGGTCAACAGTCAGGTGCTATTGGCAACACGACGGATCTGACGAATTTTCCACGTTTTCCGCTGTCGGGGCGCTATGCTGATCTTGAAAAATTAGAGGATAAATTATTGAGTTTAGCTATGCCCTTACGTGCGCAAAATGTTGAAGCATCAAATAATGATGAGCAGGGCCCAATACTCACATTAATGTTGGAGGACGGCTTTGATAAACAGGTGCAATGCTATTTGGGCACAGGTGAAGCTATTGATACTCAGCAAAATAAGCGTCAGGTTATCGCCTCTTACCCGCACAAAATTCAAGCCGGAAGAAATCGATATAACTGCACGGCAGCTTCAGATCTGGCGGGTCGTTTTTATTGGTATTCTTATCAGTGGATACAGCAATAAAGTACGAACTCAAAATGGCGTTTGAGCTTTATGAGTTATTTTTGTCCGGTTGGCGCAATGACTGCAGGCCGCGATGAATTTTACTGAGGTG
>CALBVI010000181.1 GCA_937969395.1 uncultured Spongiibacteraceae bacterium
ATAGCTTTGCTTTATTGGCGATTCCCTTTTTTATATTGTCAGGGGAAATTATGAATAAGGGCGGGGTAGCTAAGCGATTAATTGAGTTTGCAAAGTCATTAATTGGTAGCTTGCCGGGAGGCTTAGCTTACGTCAATGTCATATCAGCGATGTTGTTTGGTGCTATTTCCGGATCAGCGATAGCGGCAGCTTCTGCAATTGGTGGTGCGCTCACAGATAAAATGGCAAAAGAGGGTTACCCAAGAGAATACTCTGCCGCAGTGAATATTACGTCATCTACAACGGGCTTGCTGATTCCTCCCAGTAATGTGCTTATTGTCTTTGCCTTGGCCAGTGGTGGCTCTGCCTCTGTTGCGGCGTTATTTATTGCTGGCTATGTACCGGGGATACTCGTCGGTTTAGTTATTATGTTAATGGTTTTTGTTTATGCTAAAAAAAATGGCTTGCCTAAAGCTGAACGAGTAAGCATACGTCAATTGCTGATTGATTTTAAAAAAGCCATTTTAAGTTTTACATTATTAATTATCGTCGTTGGTGGCATTGTAGGTGGTATTTTTACCGCGACTGAAGCTGCGGCTATTGCTGTTATTTACTCGATTTTTCTAGGGTTTTTATATAGAGAACTATCTATATTTGATTTCAGAGCGATTATATTGAGCAGCGCTAAAACCACTGCGGTTGTTATGTTTTTAATCGGCGCATCTATGGCCATGTCGTGGTTGTTTTCGTTTGAATCTATTCCGCAAAATTTAACCAGTTTCCTTATTGAATCGGTAAAAAGCCCTCTGTTAGTACTGTTATTCATTAATGTTATTTTATTGATGGTAGGTACTTTTATGGATATGACCCCAGCAGTACTTATTTTCACACCTATTTTTCTACCGGTTGTTACTGAATTGGGCATGCATCCGGTTCAGTTCGGTATGATTATGGTACTTAATCTTTGTATTGGCGTATGCACGCCACCGGTAGGTACCTTGTTATTCGTTGGTAGTGGTGTCGCGAAGGTGCCGGTGTCACAGGTAATTAGGCCATTGCTAGGGTTGTTGGCGGCAATGTTTGCCGTGTTGCTGTTGTTAACATATGTTTCAGAATTGTCTTTGTGGTTGCCGAGATGGTTTGGCTTGATCTAAAGTGATTTCTGCGGCTTGGTATTATTTTTAATCTATTGCCGCAGAAATTTATAGCTGTGTTTTAGTCTAGTAATCAAAATACCTAGTAATTAAAAGCTTCTGTCGTTTATTGCAACGATTCCTCACGCTAAAAAATAAAGATCATTTTTTATATGCTGTTTTGAATTTTTAACACAGAAGACAGTATTGTAATCATTGTATCGATTTCTTCTAAGCTAATATTTAATGCCGGCATAAACCGCAAGCAGTCATCATTGGGTGCGTTGATGAGTAGCCCTTGCTCGAAGCACTTTGTCACAATAGCTTTTGCTTGCGATTGTTTGAGTTGCACGGCTAATAATAAGCCGAATCCTCTAACGGAGTTTTCGCCAAATAATGATAGTAGCGCTTGTTGCAAATATTGACTGCTGCTTTGTATCTGCTCGAGAAAATCGGGATGATTGACGGTTTTAACCACTTCAAGACCAACCGCGCACATTAGGGCGTTGCCACTAAAGGTTCCTCCTTGTTCACCGGCTTCAAAACAACAGGCAGATTCTCGTGCTAATACGGCGGCTAAAGGCGCGCCCCCTCCGAGTCCTTTGCCCAGTGTCATTATGTCGGGGCAAACACCGTAATGGTCGGCGGCGAAGAGTTTACCTAGTCTGCCAATGCCGGTTTGTATTTCATCGAATATGAGCAGGATGTTATGTTGTTTGCAGAGTGCTGATAAACCTTGAATAAAAGCTTTATCGGCGGGGATAACTCCAGCTTCCCCCTGCACCGGTTCTAACAGTATTGCTGCCACCGAATTGTCAATCACCTGTTCGCAAGCTGCGAGATTGTTAAAAGGGACTTTTATAAAACCATCAACTTTCGGATTAAATAGAGCGGTGAAAGATGATTTTCCAGTGGCAGACATTGTTGCCAAAGTCCGTCCGTGAAAACCTCCTTCCATGGTAATAATTTTAAAGGCGCCCGATTTATGAACTTGTCCCCATTTTCTGGCGAGTTTTATCGCGCCTTCATTGGCCTCAGCGCCTGTGCTGACAAAAAAGGCTTTTTCTAGGCCGCTGGCTTTAGTTAGCTCTTCAGACAGCGCTAACTGTGGCTTGTTATAAAAGGCTGGGCTGCAATTCCATAGTGTATTTGCTTGTTGCGTGAGTACTCGGGTGAGTGCCGCGGGGCTGTGGCCAAGACAATTTACTGCCCAGCCTTGAACGAAATCTAAATAGCGTTTGCCGTTGTTGTCGGTTAACCAGCTGCCTTGCCCCTCGGTGAAAATAGTCTCGGGCCGGTCGCAGGTATACATAATGTTTTTGCTAAGTTGCTTGTTCATGATTTTTCCTTGGTCTAGTTGAGGTCTATTTTTTTGAATGAGTTAGGTTTAAATGTTTAGCCTTAAATACCCGCTATTAAAAAAACCGGAATAACGTTGTAATAAAACGTTGGTATAAGTTTGTATAAAAAGTACAGGCGAAAAAAAAGGCCGCAGAATATCTGCGGCCTTTTTGAAGTCATTGTCGGTTAGAATTTATTCCTTACCGTATTTCTCACGTGCAGCAGTATTCTCGTCGATGTGAGATCGGCGTCGGAATTGGCTCTGCTTGTTTGGAGAATGTAATGTATTCATGGATGAGAAGAATAACTAAAGCTAATAAGTGAAGTCAACGCTTGGATAATCCTTATTTGATTGAATCGCTATAATTTAGGAAAGTTAGCGGCGATGGAACTACTGAATAAAAATACAGTAAAAATGGTTGCTGTCTATTGTGGTCATGTGGCCTTCCTGCCAGAATAGCCGCATTAATGAGGTATCAACTGTAGATTAAGAACGCTACGTAAATAAAGACTGTAAATAACATTATGGCTTTGATCTTGGGGATTGATCCCGGCTCGCGAAAAACCGGCTTTGGGATTATCAATGTAAATGGTAGCCGCCACGAGTATGTTACCAGTGGTGTGATT
>CALBVI010000182.1 GCA_937969395.1 uncultured Spongiibacteraceae bacterium
GTTCGATGGTCCGTTGCTGCTATCTGGTGCGATTGGTACCGGTGATGCGGTGTTAGCAGCTCAGGCGATGGGGGCAGATTTGGCTTATATCGGCAGTGCTTTTATTTCTACGGATGAAGCCAATGCCGATAATGCCTATAAAACGATGATTGTAGAGTCTTCCTCTGCTGATATTGTGTATACCGATTTGTTTACGGGAGTGCACGGTAATTATTTACGTGGCTCGATTGTTAATGCTGGCTTGGACCCTGATAAATTATCGGCAAGTGATCCTTCGGCTATGGATTTTGGTGCGGCTACTAGCGGTAAAGCGTGGAAAGATATTTGGGGTTGTGGTCAAGGTATTGGTGCCGTCAAAGAACTTGTTTCCACTGCCGGTCGAGTAAAAAAATTGCAAGATGAGTATTTGGCCGCGATTGCACGGCTGGATGCCGCTACGATTAAGCCTGATACCAAACGTTAGCAATATAAAGCTCTTTATCACCTTCCGGGGTTTTAAAAATAATATCATCCTCTTTGTTTTTGCCTAGTAAGGCTTTGGCTAAAGGGGAGTCCATACTGAGCTTGCGCTGTTTTAAATCGAACTCATCGGGGCCGACAATTCGATAATCTTGTTGCGTGCCTTGTTCATCTTCTACTGTTACCCAGGCGCCGAAATAAACCTTGTTTTGGTTGTCTGGGATGCGGTCGATAACTTCAAGGCTTTCTAATCGTTTGGTGAGAAAGCGAACTCGACTGTCAATTTCACGTAAGCGCCGCTTGCCATAAATATAATCACCATTCTCAGATCGATCACCGTTTTTTGCTGCTTCGTGCACGACGGAAGTCACTTGTGGACGCTCTACTTTCCAAAGTTGGAATACTTCATCGCGCAGTGCTTTTTCACCTTCGGCGGTAATGTAAAAAGAACCTGGTTTTCTGGGGGGGCGATATCGACTCATGGTTTTTGAATGCTTGTCATTTTTATGCGGCAGCCGGGTAATTCTTTGAACTTATGTTGGTGTCTATTATAGATTGCTTGTGGTTTTTTTCAGGAAGTTTTTTTGGTGTTTGAGATTAAACTCAAGCGCAGTTAAAAGTCTTGCGGCGTCTATCGATAGCTTATTGCGATAGCGCGCGGCTAATTAGAATAGAAAAGGGCTTTGTAGTATGGGGTTTTTAAATTATGGGCTTTGCAGTAAGAGGCTTTTGGGTGTCGATCAATATTGTTTCTTTTGCGTTAAATGTTGCTCAAGGTATAAGTCGCTGTTTGAAAAGGCTAATAAAAGCCTCGGCAAGTGAAAGCGGCTTAATACCGTATTTGCTGTATTTTTAGAGGCGTATCAGTTTTAAATATTGCCGATATTTTCTTGATCAACATTATTTTCGAGCTGAATTTTTTGGAAAATTTCTTCGCGATGTACAGCGATTTCCTTGGGGGCATCAACACCAATACGAACCTGACTGCCGTTAACGCCTAGGACACTAACTGTAACTTCATCGCCAATCATTATGCTTTCACCGATACGGCGCGTTAAAATCAACATTTATTTCTCCATTAAGTATGTCATGAATAACGTATTCTGTTTAAAGTATAGTGCAATATGCACTCTTTCGAAGCTAATCACAAATTATTTAATACGAATGAAAACCAGTCTTATATAGGCCGTGACTATTATTTGCTACCAAAACCAGTAGCTAATCATATTCAATCTATGAGGCCAAATTTATTCGGCAACGGTATCATTTAATTTAAACGGCTGAATACAGTGCGGGCGCGCTCAAAGCTGCTCATCGATTGTGTTAGGCGTCCTAGTTGCTGATGTAATCACAAGTCCAATTATTAAGCCCTGAGTTGACTGTTTTTTAGTGGGTTGTGGAAGAAACCCTTAATATCAGTTAGCCGCCCTGTGCGTTATTACAACATAAGTATTGCAACACAGCAGAGCGGCAGATAAATACGCTAAAAGTCAGTTTCTCCTTTAATCACTTTAGGCCAGCCACAAATCGCTCTTGATGTTTGTAGGCCCGACATGGTCGCCCCTTCTACGCAGCCCGCATTCAAGCCGTTCTTAATCCAGTCGCCAGTAAAATAGACATTGTCAAAACCGGCGCCATCTGTGGCAATGCGATGTTCGGTGGAATTAACCACTGACAATACATAGCGTTCAGAAGGGCTGATGTTGGAACGGTAATACTGGGAGTCAAAACGGGCTTCTCCTTGTTGTTCTTCGGAGTCGATTAATACGCTCCAGTCGAATTTCTCTGAGGTTGCGGCATCTGGCCAAAGATCATAGATGTCGTGATTTAGTTGGTCGATAGCGGCTTCCTTTACCTTGGCCCGGCACTGCGCTGGAAACGCGTGATCACTTTGTGCTGGGAATTCTGAGATGGGTTGTACCCCGCAGAAGTAAGCCACATTTTTAGGATCAAGGTGCAAGGGTGTCCAGTCCTCACGGCAGAGTAATTGATTCATTGCCGCCCAGGTATCCACCGGTTCGGTCCATGCTCCCAGAACTGGTTCTTCACCCGAAGGTGGAATATAGGACCAGCCTAGTTGCGCCAGATTGTCCGAGGTCCACAGCTGGTAGGCCTGTGTCACGGTGGTTTTTATATTGTCCTTGGCCGCTTTCAGTGGCGGGCTTTGCTCCAGTAACTGTGGGCACAAATGGGGCAAACTATCAATCGAGATACCATAGATGATCTTGTCAAAGTCGCGGCCTTTTTGTAGGGTGACTTGCGGTAGAGGTTTATCAAAAGCCTGCTGATAAACCTCGGCCCAGTTGTTCCAGAAACATTCCAGATCAACATTATTGGCCTGCAGCAGAGCCGCTTGTTCTGGCACAATTTGTGGGTAGAGCGGTTTGCTCGGCCAGCAGCCCAAACCCTTCACATCGACCAGTGGTTGGTAGCTGTCTTCGCCATCAATCAGGTCGACCTGACGCGTCATTTTGATTTCATTAACGCTGTTGAGGTTTTGTGGGTCTAGGCCCAGCTCATCGACTTGGTGGAAGTATTTAAATTTCACGCCACGCTGTTTCAGCACCTCGTAGAACGGGGTGAACATGGTGTCGCCCATGCCAGCTTGCATTTTCCACATCACGCCGCCTTTGTAACACAAGCCGATGCGCAACAAGCCGCGCAAGCCGGTGCCTGCTTCCAGGTTGGGGGTGTCGCGATTTCCGTTCTCATAACCAAACACCAGATCATAGAGGGCGCGTACTGGTGCAGAGTTGACGACAAATTCCTCGTTGGCGCCGTGTTTGCGCAGCCAATCTTGGAAATCAATATCATTGATCACATTGAAGCCGTTTTTAAATACGCCATCTTTGTGCATGCCTAATAAAATCGTCGCACCCAAATCAATACCGATAAATAGATGACGCAAATCAGCATTGTCATTTAATAAATCGGTGACGGCATCTTCCAGCCACTCTTTCAGTGCGTGGAGTGTTTCCGGCAGCCAGCTGTGATCGTCTTCATTTTGCTCGTCGCTTTCCTTGGACATGGATTTGATCAGTTTTAACAGGCCATCACCGATGCGTTCTACATCCTCTACGGCATCTTCAATGCCGTCTTCAGCGCGATCGATCAAGGTGGTTAAATGTTGTTTTAACGTGGGGTGTTCCAGTGTTTTTAAATGCCCCTTTTTCACGGTCTCCATCTCGCGGCTAAAGTCCCCTAGCCACTGCTTGAGGTAGGCATACATAGTTTCGGCCAGATTCCATACAGTGACGGACTCCGCACCGGAGGCAGGGTCGCCTTCTTTTTCCGGGAAGTTTAAATACCAGGGAATCCATTTGCCTTCGATGTGTTCCATATTGACGACAAAGTTGTGTAGTTTGAAAGCCTCTTCCCAGGTTTGTAGTGGTGCACCGTCAGGTCGATCCAGCTCGTCGTAAACCTGTTGTATGATGTCGAAAGCATTTTTATAGAAACCAAACCAGATGTGCAGGCCGTGTTCTTCAATACGCTCCCCTAGCTCTGCGTTGCGGCCACTGGCGCCCTTGCCACCAATGCGCCAACCTAATTGGTAGAGAGTGATATCGTATTTACTTTGCCAGTCAGGTTCATTCGTTAAGCCGAAAGCTGCGGTTACCGAGGAAATACCACCGCCGAGAATAGTGATTTTTTCTGGCTCGACAAAAGTGTTATTCACCAGTTCTGTTGCCTCTTGGGCGATAAAATCAAAGTTCATCCAAAAGCCAAACTCTGCTGATTGGCTGCCCACGCTTAATCCTAAGTCCTGAGCAATCGGTACGCTGGCAATGTCTTGCAAGTCGATTTGATAATCACCTTGTAATAGACCACCGCCATGGAATTTTTTTACCTTTGCGGGTGCGCTGACCAGTGCTTGATAAACCGCTTTTTTGCCATCGCCGCTGGGGAGTTGCTTGAGAAATACTTGTGGGATTTGCGGTTGCAGTAGCTCTTTAATCAGCTCTTCGGTGACATGTAGGTCGGGGCGGTATAATTTGAGGCTGTTGATAACCTCAAACATACCCGTCATTGCGCCTTCAAAATCTTTCCATTTATCAATTGGACTATCGCCTGGACGTAAATTCTTCACGCTCAATAAGTCCAGCCACTCGACTTCATTGTTAGGGTCGTAGTCTTTGTGGCCGTTGACGGTTACTTTAAAATTATCGGGGGCCTCGTGTGTCGGTAGTTCAAAGCGTCCCAGTGCTTTGGGGTAACCAAATACCTCGCGTCCTACCGCCATGGCAATGGGATTGTTGACCCAAATATAAGGTGTGTACCAAAATACATCATGCAGGTAGGACTTGCCGTCTTTTTCAATGATGTTACCTACAGGCACCCAAAAGCAGGTATCGATTTCTACCCCCCAGCCTTTTGCGTAGTCCTCAGGGTAGAGCGAAAAGTCTTTATTGATTTTAGTGAAGGTCAGCATGATGGATTCTGACAGAACCTGAAAATTATACTGACCGGCGGTTGCGGCATTGAGGTCGCGATCTATACACGCCTGTAGCTTGTCTAGTTGTCCCTTTACGAAGAAACCGTACATTTGCGAATTTTGTTGCTCAAAGGGTGGGTGTTGTAGGTTGTCGCCACCGCGATAAATAAATGGGGGGTGATTGGGTAAGTCCATCTGTCATTCCTTATTTATGCATTATCGTATTTGATTGGTTTTTTAAATCAGCTGTTTAAATTTCATACTATTGAGTCTGTGGTGGGGCATTTGATCTAACAGATTAGGAAAGTTTCTCGGATCTATCCAGTTTTAGTCGTTCGTGCTGGCTAAGTGATAATTTTCTAGTATGCTAGGATTTTTTGAGCTTTTTATTATTGAGCCACATGAGGTCTATTCGTATTATCACGATTACGCTACGGCGCACCCTACTTATCTTTAGTCTCTTGTTGGCGGTTTTGTCGGCGATTCCACAGACAGTATTGGCAAATACACCACTGCAGCTGAGCGAGCAAAGTAGCGAAGTCTATTTGTT
>CALBVI010000183.1 GCA_937969395.1 uncultured Spongiibacteraceae bacterium
ATTAAACATAGCGCCAATACTAAGCCGCTTTACCCTCGCACAAGCCAATAGTCCACGCCATAACTAAGTGTATTAACTAATTATTCACACAACTATCTAAGCATTTAGAGTAAGTCTAGCTATAATTCACTAATAGCACGATAGTAAATTTACACAAAACAAACAATGAAGATAAAAAACTTACCTTACTAATTGTAGAGACCCACCGCACAAACGCACCACATTGTTATCTTTATGCGACAAAGATTCTAACTTAAATTCAATTATTTAAGCTAAAGTGATACAGGACGAAATGATAAAAAATAACAACAAATACATTTAACTCTAAATAACGCTAATCAAATGTCACTCAATATACCTTCTGACACACCCAAACTGCGTGCAAAAATCCATTTATCGGACAACACACTGCTCAATTGTGTTGTAGGCAATGTATCAAATACAGAAATTTTAGTAACAAGCATTGAAGAGCTGCCCCAGACAGTAAACAAAGGCGACATAGCAGAGCTTCTAGTTATCGTTCAATCAAACAACACGCTAAAAATAAGAGTATCCCTAGGCGACACATGGACCTCAGGCAGCACAAACACCTCCAACCTACAACTAACCTACATTGGCACGGATAATCATGCTATAAAGAAACTTGTTAGTTGGTTCCAACAATCGAACATTATTGACAATGGAAGGCTCAATATCAATTTAAACAACATCAATCAAATGGTACTTGATCAATTTAGTCATCTGCTCGAAGTCTATTTCGATGTTTTCGATTCACACTTATTGAAATTAGCAGAAACAGCTACCAATAATGACCAGCAAAACAAACTGTTTGAAGTCAAAGCACAACTACAGCAACACCAGCGATCAATTAGTCAATACAGCACAAATCATTTAAGCTTAATTCTCAACCAAAGCACTCCGCCCCAAGATAACATCGGCACTACCAAAGAATTAGGACACAAAGACCTATCACTGATCAGCTTAAATGAATTTGAATACCAGCTTTCAATCGAAACGATAACCCGTCGCGCGAAAAAGAAATATTATATATCACTAATCTGCCTAGAAAAACGCTACAGCCAAATTTTAAACAGACCCATTTCACAACGTTCACTACCTGTAGCTGTAGAAAACTTCTGTCAATCATTCCAAAAAAGTATTGAGCATCATTCGATCGAATCAGAGCTGACATCTGAAATTTACAAAATATTTGATCAGCAGGTTATTTGTAAACTGGATTTAATCTATGACAATATTAATAGTCAGTTTAAAAGCCTAGGAATTCTTCCCAACATCGAATCAAAAATTGGGAATGAAAAAAGTAAGCTCGTCAAAAACGCACTACCGCCTAGCGGTCAGCTCGACACAAAAACTCCACAATCAAGCAGCATATTAAATCAACCTAAAAGCAATGATCCTGAAATATTTAGTACAGTTAAAGAAATATTAGACCTTCTTCATGGCTCAACAGACCAAACTGAACATGAAACCAGTCTACTTTCTCCAGAAAAAACATCCAACCACTTAGACATACTGGCAAGTAACGAATCATATTTAGAAGATTTACTCGAAGGGGCATCATTAAGCGAGAAATTACAGCAAATTTCCGGCCACCCTATGCGTGATGACACAGCTAATTTAGTCACAGTTGCTGATAATTTGTTTAATTCCATCAATGACAATATAAACATCCCCAAATCATTAACTAAAATAATCCATCAGCTTAAAATACCCATTGCAAAGTCAATATTGACAGACAGCGACTTTTTTTTAAAAAACGATTACCCAGCGAAAACGCTGATTAATATTATTATTCGCCTGTGCCAAAACAGCGACATGCCGAATCAAGCACTAGAGAAAACCTTAGATAAAGTTATTCATGACATAAACTCCTGCCCAGAAATAACGTCTGACACATTCTCAGGCGCCATCGAAAAACTAAAACCAATATCGCAACAGCAGCAACATGCTTACAACAGAAACACCAATAGAATCATACAAACATACGACGGAAAACAACAAGTTCAACAAGCAAAAAACGCTGTTGAAAAAGAAATTTCTAGACGTATTTCACCACCGGAAGCCCCGGACATATTGGTTGATTTAATAGAAAACGGCTGGCGAGAGCTGCTAAAAATAACCTATATCAAAACAGGGGAAGACAGTGAAGAATGGAAAGAAAACCTAGCGGCTATAGACCAGCTTCTTAACTGGATAATTGAAAACGATTCAAAAGATAGCTACGCAACAATGGAAAAGGAACTAGAAGCCGATAGCTTTGCCGATTATATCGGTCAAAAACTTAATAATATTTTCCCCGGTGATTATCGTTACCACTCGACAGTAGAGAATATTAGGGATTCATTAAAAGGACAACGCGACATTAAAATGATCCCTCTCAGCTGTGAAAACACTGTCGAGAGAGGCAAAAAAAGTGAGTTATCTCACCAACTAGAATCAGCTAACCCTCATTTAACACGCTGGCTTAAGCGCGCAAAAAACCTAAAACCTGGCGATGAGTTTTCATACTTAGATGACGATACCGGTGATAGAAATATCAAATTAGCATGGGTTAGCGACAAGCAACAACATTTTGTTTTTGTAAACCGACGTGGACAAAAAATACTTGATTATGATTTAGTCGATATAGCAAACGAGCTATCTAACGGACTCAGCCCAGTTAAACAAGAATCAGAATTACCCTTAGTAGAACGCAGCTTATATTCAACAGTAGAAAACGCCTACAAAGAATTATCGTTTAAAAGTACTCACGACGATTTAACCGGGCTGATCAGCCGTAAAGAATCTGAACTATTACTTAATAACTCTTTGATTGACGCAAAAAACAACTGGCATAAACATAGCCTTTTATACATTGATATTGACAATTTCTCATTAACCAATGATTTACACGGCCACGTTGCTGGCGATCAACTACTGATTGATATAGGAGATTTTTTAAGCAGTAACACCCCAGAAAACACTCACATCGCACGTATGGCGGGTAATGAATTCACTGTGTTATTACAGAGTCATGACTTAGAGAGCTCGAAAAAAATAGCTGAGACATTACGCAGAGGGATTGACTCGAATATATTTCAATGGGAGGAAAGTGAAATAAGTCTAACAGCCAGTATTGGCTTAATTGGTATTGATAAGTATACAGCTAATGTTGTCGACCTCATTAGAAATGCAGTGCAGGCTTGTAAAAAGGCTAAAGCCAATGGTGGCAACAAAGTTTACAACTTCAAACATGATGCAAAATTACATTCCCGAAGAGAAAAGCTACTCTCTTGGATAGACAAGCTCGACCAAATACTGGACAGCGACAAAATAATCTTACGCGCTCAAGAAATCGCTCCACTAATGGATAAAGAAGAAGGTAGCCATTTTGAAATTTTAATGGCTATCAAAGATAAGGATG
>CALBVI010000184.1 GCA_937969395.1 uncultured Spongiibacteraceae bacterium
GATTTTCCAGGCCTTTTTTATTTTCAGCCTAATAAGCATCAATTTAGATTATTAATACCCACCCTTTATCAACCGTCTCCCAAGCTAAAACCATAAACAATCTTTACAGTAAGCTACAAATCAATCAATTATTACAAAACAAAAGTGATCAGGAACCTATTTAAAATCTAGCTATCAAATTAGCTGCCTAGAGTTATAACTCAGCGCGCTTGCAATCAATTAATGACAAGGCCTTTAAATCCTTGATTTTAAACCCCATATAGTTATTATGAAGCCTATTAACCTAGTAATTTGATCGACAATTAGCAATCAATATCAACGGAGAGTAACGATGCAACAGAGCCCTATTTTCAATACTGCTGGAAGCGCAGAGGCGTCTGCACTTTCAACCAACAAAGTTTTGCGCAATACCTATATGCTGCTTTCAATGACGCTGCTGTTTAGTGCAATAACAGCAACTGCAGCCATTTTCACCAACGCTCAACCAATTGGCTTTATTGGGTTAATCATTGGATTCTATGGACTGCTTTTCGCTACGCACAAACTTGCCAACAGCTCATGGGGCATCCTTGCAGTATTTGCTTTAACTGGCTTCATGGGATATACCATTGGGCCAATAATTAATGTATTTTTACAAACCTCAGCTGGGTCACAAATTGTTGTACAAGCCTTGGCCGGTACAGGCTTAATCTTTTTCTCATTATCAGGATATGCATTAGTTAGCAGAAAAGACTTTTCATTTTTAAATAGCTTCGTATTCGCAGGAATTGCAATTATTCTTATTTCAATAGTTGCTAATATATTTTTAAAAATTCCCGCCATCAGCTTAGCTATATCAGCCGCTTTCATGCTGATTTCAAGCGCAATAATACTTCAACAAACCAGCTCAATCATACACGGAGGAGAAAGAAACTATATTCTTGCTACCGTAACCCTATTCGTTTCACTTTATAATATTTTTCTAAGCCTTTTAAATATTCTTGGCTTTTTATCTGGAGACGATTAATCTTCTTTCTCAATCAAATTAATAAAGTAAATAAAGCCCCTTAAGTGGGGCTTTTTGATTATGATAATATCCGTAGTAATCCTAGGTGCACCCTACTCTACCCAAGCACCCGCCACGGCACTTCGCTTTGCCAAGTCAGCTATTGCTGCTGGACACACTATTCACCGTATATTTTTCTATCATGACGGTGTCAATTGCGCGAACGAACTTATAATACCCGCCCAAGATGAAATTCATTTACCCAACGAATGGCAATCAATTGCCAAAGAAAATACTATTGATATGGTAGTGTGTATTGCCAGCGCGATAAAACGCGGCGTTATTGACCCAACAGAAGCCAGTCGTTATGAAAAACCGGCTAGCAATTTAAAAGATCAATTTGAGATTTCGGGACTTGGCCAACTTGTAGATGCAAGCATTCATTCAGACCGCGTTATCACCTTCGGACCGTAACGACTTAAATACCTTTGCAACGTAGCTATAAATAATGAGTGTACAAAAAAATCTACTGCTGATATGCCGCAAAGCGCCTTACGGCAACGCACTACCAAGAGAAGCCATCGACATTGCGCTAGCAGCTAGCGCATTTGATCAAAACGTTTCGCTGTTATTTAGTGGCGACGGCGTATGGCAATTACTCAAACAGCAAAAAAGCGATTCAATCAACAGTAAAAACCACGGAAAAGTTTTATCCGCTTTAGCGCTATACGGCATTGAAAATATTTATGTTGATAACGATTCACTCAAACAGAGAAACCTCTCTAAAGACAATTTATTGGTCGATACTAAAAGCGTGACCATTAATGAAATAAAAGCATTATGTAATAACTGCGATACTATTTTTAATTTCTAAATAACTTAATGATGCCAAGCAAGCAGAAGTAAAATGATTTTACATACCATCAACAAATCACCCTATAGCAGTGCAATCTTCAATGACTGCTTACGACTCTGCAGTGACGGTGACGCTATTCTATTTATAGAAGACGGTGTATATGCCACTCAGCAAGGCACGGATAGCTATCAGCTAATTGAACAGCACCCAGAAGTTAATTTTTTTGCGCTTGCCCCAGATTTAGAAGCGAGAGGGCTAACTTCAGACCAAGCTAAAGTGTTAACGGTAGATGATAATGGCTTTGTTGAGCTTGCCGTAAAATACCAAAAAGTACAAAGCTGGTACTAGTCACGATGCCATCAGCAAAAAACAAACAACCGGTTAACGCACAAATCATCAATGGAAAAACCGTTAACTTTGATAAAGAGGGTTTCCTCTCTGACCTTAATGACTGGAACCCAGCAGTAGCTAACATTATTGCCAAAAAAGAAAATGTTCAGCTCGAAGATACGCACTGGGAAATTATTCATTTATTACGCCAATTTTACGATCAATTTGAATTGTCACCTGCTATGCGCCCTCTCGTTAAATATATCGCTCAGCAACTCGGCAAAGAAAAAGCTAGCAGCATGTACTTATTAACCTTATTCCCCAACAGTCCGGCAAAATTAGCGAGTAAAATTGCTGGTCTACCCAAGCCTGACAACTGCCTTTAAGAGACCTCTTTTCATGGCAAACCTATACGATCAAAAATTAAAGCTACAAAAACAAGGCGAACACCCTTTTGCTCAGTACGTTCGCATCCTCGGCAAAGGTAAAACAGGCTCGCGCGCCTTGACCCTTGATGAAGCTTACACAGCCATGCGAATGATTCTTGCAGGTGAAACTGAAGCGGTACAACTCGGCGCGTTCTTAATGCTGCTACGAGTAAAAGAAGAAAGCAGCGAAGAACTAGCTGGCTTTGTAAAAGCAGCTAGAGATCATATTAATGCGCCCTCCTCACTATCTGTTGATTTAGATTGGTCTAGTTATGCCGGTAAAAAGAAACAACTACCATGGTTTTTATTAAGCTGTTTTTTATTGGCGGATAATGGCATTCGAATTTATATGCACGGTGCTGCCGGCCATACACAGGGTAGACTTTATACTGAGCAAGCTTTGCAACAGCTCAATATAGCGACAGCGAGTAATTGGCAACAAGTTGAACAGCAGCTCGATAAAACTAACTTTTCTTTTATGCCGTTAGCAAATTTGTGCCCGCAACTTAATGATATTATTTTATTACGCGATCAACTCGGGCTGCGCTCTCCTGTCCACACCTTGTCTCGATTATTAAATCCATTAGCCGCTAAACATTCGATGCAAAGTATTTTTCACCCCAGTTATGCCGATAGCCATCAAGAGGCGGCCATACTTTTAGGCCAAGAGAATGCAGCCGTTTTTAAAGGCGAAGGCGGAGAAATCGAACGCAAACCAGAAGCGACTTGCTTGGTAAAATCAGTAATAAACGGACAGACCGAAGAAGAAACCTGGGCTAAATTTGTTGATGGTCGACAAACCCAAGCGGAAACACTTGATATGCAGCACTTAGCCGATACATGGAGGGGAAATACTGAAGATAATTATGGCTATCAAGCGACTATTGGAACCGCAGCAATTGCACTGAAATTATTAAATAAAGCCAGCAATCAAGATGAAGCCATTGCACTCGCGGAATCTTTTTGGCAACAACGTAATAGGCAGCGTTTAGGGTAACTGCCTTTACCCTAAACGTTAATCGCGAGTTTATTTTGCTATCTTAATTAGCTATAAGAACTCAAATGTATGAATCCCTATTCAGAATAACCATTTGGATTCTGACTCTGCCACTTCCAGCTATCACCAACCATCTCATCAACCCCCCGCGTTGCCGACCATCCTAATTCCTGTAACGCAAACTTCGGATCAGCGTAACAACTGGCCACATCACCGGGGCGGCGGTCGACAAGTTTATACGCCACTTTTTGGCCAGACGCCCGCTCAAAGGCTGCAATCATTTCTAATACCGAGTAACCGGTGCCGGTACCTAAGTTGTAGGCAACTGCACCTGGATTGGCAGCCAACTTATCTAGGGCTTTCACATGACCCAAAGCCAAATCAACCACATGAATATAATCACGTACACCCGTGCCATCGACAGTATCATAATCACTACCGAATACTGATAAGCAAGCTAGCTTGCCAACGGCTACCTGTGAAATATAAGGCATTAAATTATTGGGGATACCGTTAGGGTCTTCGCCAATTAAGCCACTTTCATGAGCACCAACCGGATTAAAGTAACGTAACAGAATCGCATTCCAACGCTGATCTGAGACATAGAAGTCACCTAAGATCTCTTCGATCATTAGTTTAGAGCGACCATAGGGATTGGTCGCTGATAAGGGAAACTCTTCGGTAATAGGAACAGTCGCAGGGTCACCATAAACCGTCGCAGAAGAACTGAAGACTAGGTTAAAAACATTGTGTTTAGCCATAACGTCACACAGTACTAGAGTACCGTTCACATTATTATGGTAATAACGACCGGGCTGCTCAACCGATTCGCCTACGGCCTTTAAACCGGCAAAGTGAATAACAGCGTCCACATGATTATTCGCAAAAACCTGTGATAGAGCCTTAGCATCACAAATATCAACTTTATGAAATTCAATCGATTGCTGCGCTATTTTTTCTACTCGCGTTAATGATTCAAGGCTGCTGTTGCTTAAATTATCGACAACAATCACCTCATGCCCTGCAGCTATTAGCTCAATACAAGTATGACTACCAATATAACCCGCACCACCTGTTACCAACACCTTCATAAACGCTTTTCCCTACACGATAAATTCGTCGAAAATTTACTCATAAAATTGCTATTCACTATAGACCATAATCAATAACAGCAGCATCATTCTGTGAAATTCACTATAATCGCAACCATTAATGATCACACCGAATACTCTAATCTAGATATCTATTATGCCGTTAAGCCAAGTCAATCCAAAGCACTACTCTCGCCAACTAGCTAACAAAGTTGAACATCTTAGCCAGCAATTCAGTGATTTAGACCATCCAGCAATTGACGTATTTGAATCACCTCCGTTAAATTTTCGTATGCGAGCAGAATTCAGAGTCTGGCATGAAGGAGATGAATGCTTTTATGCCATGTTTAAAAAAGATGACCCCAAAACGCCCTGTCGCATTGATGACTTTCCTATAGGCTCACTATTAATCACCCAATTGATGCCTCAATTAATGCAAGACATTAATCAGAGTGACGTATTGAAACAACGTTTATTTCAGATGGAGTTTTTAACAACCCTGAGTAATCAAGCACTAGTAACCCTTATCTATCACAAACCACTCGATGAACAGTGGCAAAAAATTGCTGAGGACTTACAAAAAAAATATAACATCAACATTATTGGCCGCAGCAAAAAACAAAAGCTGATCTTAACCC
>CALBVI010000185.1 GCA_937969395.1 uncultured Spongiibacteraceae bacterium
TTCTGTCGGCGAAATTTATACCGAAGAACTTCGGTCGCTAGGATATACCGTTAGTCCGGATGCACTTGAAAAGAACTTTGTCGATGCATTCGCCCGTTTCAAGTATGAATATCCCAATGCAATTCTTGATCGCAGCGATTGGCGCACCATTGTCGCATACACATTGCACGGACTGACGCCTGAAGATGACTTCGATCACCAATTCGAAACACTCTGGAATGCTTTCACCGACCCCAAGCGCTGGCGCCTTTTACCGGGGATTGAATCGACACTGAGTCGTCTGCGAGAGAATGGACTACGCCTATTCGTATTGTCCAATAATGATGAACGGCTTCACCTCGTACTCAAGGGGCTGAACATCGACACCTATTTTGAGGATGTTTTTATCTCTACCGAGCTGGGCGTCCAGAAACCGTCAAAACAAATATTCGACATCGTTCAGGAGCGCATCGCGGTGGCGCCGAAGAACATTCTACATGTCGGCGATAATCTTATTGAAGACATGGAAGGGGCGTTGCAAGCCGGCTGGAATACTGCGTTAGTCGGTCCCGCAACCAAGACCATTGATGATAAGTCCTGTGATAATCAGCCCTCTGCCAGACTAGCTGACAGTGTCAGTGAATTATTTTTTGGACCAATAGCTGCGAGCGTGTAGATGACCGACGCTCTGTGGAAAGAATGGATTGTTGAAATCTAGCGTTGACAAATCTAGGGTGATTCAGCCTGCGCCGATGACGAGGTTCTTTTTAATCTGACAGCGATGAGCGAGGGAATTGATAACCTTCCCCTCGTTACTCTCAAGCAATTTTAACCTCAGGCTGCACGTTCACCCGCACACGCCCGTTCTCTTCATTTAGCACAACTGGTATATCAAACAACTCAGATATTTTTTGCTCGGTCAGCAAATCCTGGCGCGCTCCCTCATCAATCAACTTACCGTGTTTGAGGTAAACAAGCCAATCAATGCCCGGTAAAATTTCTTCCAAGTGGTGGGTGACCATCACAATTTTTTTGCCGGATGCAATCTGCTCCGAGAGTAGTTCCATATACTGGTGACTAAGCCGAATATCCAATCCAGCCGTGGGTTCATCAAGAATCAGATATTCAGGATCGTGAATTAAGGAACGAGCCAATAGACATCGACGCTGTTCGCCCGTAGAAATAGTAGAGTATTTACTACTGGAAAGATGGCCTATATCGACGGAGTCGAGATAATGCCTAGCGGTCTCGAGTTGTTCCTTGCTGTAATCCTGATGTCTATAGGTCGTCAGGCTCGAGTAGTATTGCGAAACAACCACCTGTAGCACGGTGGACTCCGAATCGACCCGTGACTGCAAATCGTGAGAAACTAACCCCATTTTCATCCGCATTTTGTCGCGCTCAAAAGTCTTCTGCCCTAGCAGTCTAAAGTAGGAGTCATCGTTTTCAACGGGGAAATGGTCTCTAAAAATAAGCTTCAAGAGGGTCGATTTTCCCGAGCCATTAGGCCCGATTATCGCAGAGCTGCGGTCTGAAGGTAGTGTCAGAGTAAGCCCCTCAAACACTTCATGAGCCCCATAATTAACCCGGACGTTTTTCATTTCAACTAAAGGGTGTTGTTTCATATTTATCTAAAAAGCTATCTCAATGGGTGATATTTGGTCGATGGATGAGCACAATACAGACTTTCGAATAAAATAAAAGCCCTGAATCAAGCAATCGCTTAAGGGAGGCAGGGTTGAAGCACTTTATTGAAAATTGGCAGATGAGCAATTCGAGGAGTTTGTTGAGACTCATCCAATCCACAAACAATTTTTCAAAGAATACGTAAATAACATGACCTTGATGAAGTTGAAACTAACACTGCGAAAGACCGTTTACGTCAAACAATTAATTTTGTGGAAAAGGGCTCAAAAAAAGTGGCGGTCCATGGCTAATGAGTAGGATATTAACGCTAGCGGACTATTGCGCCAACAATGAATCGTATTAATGATCTTGACTACACTGAGCTGTGGAGCGATTTACCTAGGGTAACTGCTTAGTATGAAGAGATGATGCAGCGATTGTTGAGCAAGAGTAATCATTGATGAAATGCCCAGATATAAAAAAGGCTCCTAACTAGGAGCCTTTTTTATATCGCAAAGCACAATTTTACTGAGCTTGTTTTCTACGAGAAATACCCAAACCAATAAGACCTAATGCTAGTAGTGCAAGAGAGCCTGGCTCAGGCACACTGACCATATAAGCTGCGTCAAGTAGATTTCCTGTTGTGTCACCTAGGCTATCATTTGAAGTAAAGAAAAGGGTAGATGTAGTAGCAGTTGCTTGGAATGTACTTGTGAAAAAGCTCCATTCACCTACAACATGGTCATCAAATGTGAAAGTTTCTATATTATAGATACCAGCGTCAAATGACTCATTGCTGTTGTTACGGGCGCTATAGGCAAAACCATACTCATACCATTCGCCAATAATGGTATCCACATCCTGACTGAATGTGTATGCACTATTGTTTGCGCCGTGTGCATTTAACTCTGCAATTTGTTCACCTTCAACAGCCTTAACGGGTTGGTGCCTGCTTAAAGAATCCCAAATTTCCATAGCGCTGCCGTCGTAATCCCACCCTGGCACATCAACTCCGCGAGTAGTTGTATAGTATTGCCATGAGTTATCAGCAATATCTGGTGCTTCGAAACCGCCATTAACAAGCAAGCTTGCTTGCGTAGTAGCAGTCATTAGCGCGCCAGCTACGAACAGCCCTATTGCTTTATAACTAAACATAAAAATCTCCACTGTAATAAAAACTATGACTATTAATATTTAAAGCACATAGTGCGCCAATAAATAAAACTTTATATTTTTCAGTCGGTTAACTATTTTTAGAAAGCGAACAATGTGGGCGCTGTAAGAAAAGTCGACATTTATTTGTGGCAACCTCGAAAATTTAGACGCGAGGCCAAGGCTGTGAAAATAAATCCAATATGACAGTAGACTGCTTGCTTGAGGGGAGGGATGCTGCAATCGCCTTTCCTAGGCGGCGTCATTGCAGTGAATATTCATTGTCTAATGACTATTAAGGATCGGGGGGTAAAAAGAGACGCATAGCAGATTCTAGCCATCTTCACCGATTACAGGATGTCACATCTGAAAACGAAATTCCCTAGCCAAACATGAATACGAGGACCCATTTAACAACGGCATAATAGAATAACTTCGAAGGAGCTTAATAAAGTTGCCGTTAAAGCTGATACAAAGTCCACCACAGATGCGAATATATTAGTGGCTATGTTTTCAACATTATTTCTAGGACAACTGCCTTAAGTCGATTTTGAGTAAACCCTAGTCTTGCCTTCCAAAGAAATAACAATAGTCGAGTCTGCATTGTTAAACGCGTTTACTAAGAAGCGGTGTGGTTAAAGGATTAACGCTGAGCGGATGCATCCATTGACACTGGATGTGTTTAGGTCGGGCGATAAATTCAATGCCTTTTCCTGATAAGACCATACAAATCTTTTGATTACCGATTAATTATCATTAAATTGTATAATTTAATGATAATTTTTTCCAAAAGTAATTCATACTATTTTAACAAACTCACTTTTTATTTTAGTTTGTCTTTGATCATACTGATTTTTTCATCTGTTACATTTTTTTTTGCTTCTTCTTCATTTTTTCGCTGGTACATAGCGATTGATAATTTAAAATTTTTAATGAATTGCTGGCAATTTCCACACGTTAATAAATGTATTTTAAAACGCATACGCTGATAAAAATTTAACTCTTCATCATGAAAAGCACTGGCTTTTTCACACATTTCCTTACAATTTAACATTCGCCTGTTTCCTGAAAATGTTCGATCGTTGTGAATAAATTAATACGTGCACGATGTAACAGCACTCTTACATTAGATGCACTTAACTCTAAAATATTACAAATATCGTTAAAAGATAAGCCTTCAATATCTTTTAACGTAAATACCGTTTTTTGCATATTGGGCATCAACTGCATTTTAGTATCGAGACAATGGCTCATCTCTTCATTAGTTAACAATGCTTCGGGGGTTTCATCATGCCATTGATTGGCAGCACGAGCCCAACAACCTTTTGCACTGAAGCGGCCATTAAGTGGGCTTTCATAGCCGTCATTAGTCGGGTCTAACGAAACATAACGTGATTCTTTACGCAGACGATTTTTTGCTTCATTGACTGTAATTCTTATTATCCACGTTTTAATACTCGAACGCCCTTCAAAACCAGACAGTGATTTTTGAATAGAAATCCATGCTTCCTGTACCACTTCATCAGCAATCGAGTCGCCGACCATTTGCCTAGCTACTGTCAGCATACTTGAATAGTAAAGGCTAATTAACTCACCGAGCTCAGGGATCTTAGCGTTGGCTTCTTGTTTACTCATTCAGCGATCAAACCTCGATAATAAATTAAATACTATTTATTTTGTAACAAAGCCTTTGTTGATGCATCTATCTTAACAACAGTACTGAACTATTAATAATTTAAGGGGTGCTATAAAGACGTTATTCTAACGAATAACCCTATTTTCGACCTGAAATAATTAAGCCAGCCATAGCTATAGCCTTATTAGCTGCAACTGAGCCTCCTAAATCAGCCTAGAGGGTAATACTTATTCAAAAATAAAAAATTGATCTTAACTAAATTTATAAAAAATAACTAAATAGTTAAAACCTATATGAAGTACACGAGGAGAGTATATATGTTAGCTAATAAGAAAAAATTTAAAGTACCATCATTGCGGCTCAACCCATTAACCAAAGCGATTGTTCTCGTACTATGCACCAATCCGATGCAAAGTGTAATAGCTCAAGAGCAAGCTGACTCATCCGTTTTAGAAGAGATTATGATCACTTCGCGGCGCTATGAAGAATCGATTAATGATGCTCCAGTCGCAGTCGCGGTTATGACAGAAAAATCAATGGAGGCTGCTAGAATACAGCGTGCAGACGATATCTTTAACTTCACACCTGGTGCTACTTGGGAAAGCTTTAGTAAAGTTCAACCCGTTGCCGCAATGCGCGGTTTGATCGCACCAACACCGGGTAATTCTTCAAGTGAAGCATCAATTCAAACCGTTGTCGATAATGTCGTCATTACTAAAGATTTTATGAAATCCCCGCCACTGTTTGATCTTAACCGAGTGGAAGTATTACGTGGTCCACAGGGCACATCATTTGGTCGAAACGCTTCTGTCGGTCTAGTACATTTTGTGACTAACAGACCTGATGAAGAAACCGCTGGTAAAATCACCGCAACCTTAGGTACAGATGAACTCTACGAAGTTAGTGGTTTCATCAATGGCGCGCTATCTGACACTGTGTCAGGCAGACTCGCTTTTAATGTCGATGGCCAAGACGGACCAACAGAAAGCCTATCGACTGGCGAGGGTGTTGACGGTGACTCAAACGTTGCCTTGCGCGGTTCGCTTGTTTTAGATCCAACCGATACTTTCAGCGCCTATCTAAAACTCGAATACAGCCAAGATAGAGATGAAGCACCAGTACGCCACGGCACTAATGATTGTATTAGCAATCATGATGCTGCGTCTATCCAAGCTGCTGTTGATGCCGGACTAACACCTTATGTAGGTGGTATTGATACTGGCACAGGCCCTTATCAAGCAACGTATTTCGACGACTGTGATCCGTTTAAAATCGAAATTTCTGATGGCTATGACTTCCATTTAGATAGAGACATCCTGACATTTGCAGCTGAACTAACATGGGATCTTAACGAAGATTTATCGCTAACTTCCATAACAGGATATATGGATGGCGACAACGATTCATTGGTCGACCTTATAGGCTCACCTAATAATGTTGCCTTTCAGAAAGTAACAAATGATGGCAACTCTTTTAGCCAAGAGTTTCGTATCGATAATCAAGGTTCTGGTTCATCAGTACGCTGGTTAGCCGGTGTCTATTATTTACAAGATGAAGAAGATCGCTTTGAGGAGAATCAGTTTCAGTTTGATAACGCGCGTTCTGCGCCGTTCTTACCAACTGCCCTAGCGACTATTTCGAACAATGAAACCACTAGCTACTCTGTTTTCGGTGAAGTGACATGGGATCTCTCTGAAAAAGCCAGTTTAACGTATGGCGGCCGCTATGTGACCGATGATAAAGACTATACCTACGGCGTAAGTGCCTATGGTAGTGATAGACAAATTGGTGGTGTTCCTGGTGTTGGTGCTGGTA
>CALBVI010000186.1 GCA_937969395.1 uncultured Spongiibacteraceae bacterium
CGGGTGCTTGGTTACTGCCTCGGTCAATAAACCGCCCTGATCATAGCCAACATAGCCTGGGGGAGCACCAATCAAACGAGAAACCGTATGCCGCTCCATATACTCCGACATATCAAAACGGATTAATTCCAAGCCCATAATTTTGGCTAATTGATTGGTTACTTCTGTTTTACCGACACCCGTAGGCCCCGCCAACAAAAATGAACCTATCGGTTTTTCGACAGACTTCAAACCGGCTCTAGCCATTTTTATCGATGTCGATAATGAGCTAATTGCATCATCCTGGCCAAACACCACCATTTTGAGGTTTTCTTCTAGCTTTTGTAATGACTCGATATCATCAGAAGAAACCGACTTCGGCGGTATCCGCGCAATCTTTGCAACAATGTCTTCAACATCACTAACAGTAATAACTTTTTTACGAACTTCTGCTGACTGTAAACGCTGATAAGCGCCCGCCTCATCAATAACATCGATAGCCTTATCAGGCATAAAGCGATCATTAATGTAACGAGCAGATAGCTCTGCGGCAACCTGCAACGCTTTATCTTCATACTTAAGATCATGATGTTCTTCGAAACGACTTTTTAAGCCCAACAAAATTTTGTAGGTATCTTCAACAGAGGGCTCAAGAACATCTATTTTTTGAAAACGCCGACTTAACGCACGGTCTTTTTCAAAAATACCTCGAAACTCCTGGAAGGTCGTTGATCCGATACAACGCAACTGTCCAGAGCTCAACAAAGGCTTCAATAAATTAGAGGCATCCATGACACCGCCAGAGGCCGCACCAGCACCAATAATGGTATGAATTTCATCTATAAAAAGAATAGAGTCTTCACGCTTTTTCAAATCAGCTAACAGGCCTTTAAAGCGCTTTTCAAAATCGCCACGGTATTTTGTACCCGCTAACAACGCACCCAAATCCAAGGAATAAACAATACTCTCTTTTAAAATATCAGGTACATTCTGATCTACAATGCGTTTAGCTAAGCCCTCTGCTATCGCAGTTTTACCGACACCAGACTCTCCGACTAAGAGTGCATTATTTTTTCTACGACGCGATAAAATTTGCGTCACCCGCTCAACTTCAGAATCACGTCCCACCAAAGGATCAATGCGACCAAGGCGCGCCTCTTCATTAAGGTTAGTGGCGAAGTTTTCTAAGGGTGTTTTCTCAACCTCAGCAGCCAAACCCTCTTCATCAGTTGGCTGGTGATCAATGCCATGATCAGAATGACCCGCAACCTTAGAAATACCATGAGTTAAATAATTAACCACATCTAAACGAGCAACTGTTTGCTGCTTCAAAAAATAAACTGCCTGACTTTCCTGTTCACTAAAAATAGCAACAAGAACGTTAGCACCCGTCACTTCATTTTTACCAGAAGACTGGACATGAAATACTGCGCGCTGAAGAACACGCTGAAAACCCAGCGTCGGTTGCGTTTCTCGCTCCTCTTCACGCTCAGGGATTAATGGCGTGGTCGAATCCACGAAATCAATGAGCTCAGTTTGTAAGACCGACAAATCCGCACCACAGGCAATCAAAACATCTGATGCAATTTCGTTATCGATAAGTGACAAAAGCAAATGCTCTACCGTCATAAACTCATGACGCTTTGAGCGTGCACCTTTGAAAGCTTGGTTTAAAGTGTGCTCTAAATCTTTGCTTAACATAACTCTACTCCAACCTGTTAAAACTATTCATCATCACTGGCTTCAATTTCCGCCATTAATGGATGTTGACTCTCTCTAGCATATTGATTGACTTGTGCCGCTTTAGTTTCAGCAATATCACGAGTAAACAATCCGCAAACACCTTTTCCTTCAGTATGCACCGCTAACATCACCTGTGTCGCCTTCTCCCTACTCATATAAAAAAAACTTTCCAACACATCAACCACAAATTCCATAGGGGTATAATCATCATTAAGTAATACCACTTTGTACATCGATGGCTTCTTTAGCGCCGGCTTTTGCTCCGCAACTGCCAAATCTCCATCATAGTGATCAGCCTTATCGTCATCGTTCATTTGTAATGTTAGTTGAATAATTTCTTGATTACCTAAATACATAGCTATAACCGTTACAATTTCCATAAATTTTAAGAACTTTGGTGAGTTTTTGAACTTATTGACTACATTTCATGCAGAATACTTGACTAATAATAGAAAAATGTTAAAAAAGTCATGTTCTCATTTGAACAATAAGCACTCGCTTCAATTTAGCGACGTAGTATGAGAGTAAATATGCCCGATTTTGGCAAATAATAAAAGGATATCCACTATGCAATGTGGAACAGTAAAATGGTTTAACAACGCTAAAGGTTTTGGTTTCATTCTTCCTGAAAATGGTGAAGGTGATGTATTTGCACACTATTCAGCGATTTCTATGGATGGCTACAAAACACTAAAGGCTGGTCAAAGTGTTGCGTTTGATACCATCGATGGACCAAAAGGCTTACACGCTACCAATATCCAGGCATCGACTGCAAGCGATAACCAAAGTAAAGAGTAATTAAAAACAGCCTTAAAAAACCTATTCTTCTAAAGCTGTTTTATTTACTGAACTTGCGATTTTAGCTGTGCCTATACCGCAAAAATCTATCCGTTGAGCTAACCATTAGCATCTCCAGAGAATACTCACCCAGCAATTATTAAATTGAGCCTCGAACAAAAAAGGCCGAGATGCTATCCCGGCCTTTTAATATAGGGTCAATTAAAATAACCAACCCTTTTCTTGATCGTTAAACTGCTTTTAACGCTGCATTTAATGTGGCACTTGGACGCATAGCCTTGTTAACAAGATCACGATCCAACTTGTAGTAACCACCTAAATCAACAGCACTACCCTGCGCAGCATTTAATTCGTCAACAATTGCCGACTCACTATCAGCCAACTGCTTTGCCAACCCACTAAACTGCTGCTGTAACTCAGTATCTTCTGTTTGTGAAGCCAGTGCCTGAGCCCAGTAAAGCGCAAGATAAAAATGACTACCACGATTATCAAGCTCACCCACTTTACGTGAAGGCGACTTATCATTCTCTAAAAACTGTGCCGTTGCCTGATCAAGCGTTTTAGCTAACACGACAGCTTTTGAGTTGTCAGTTTTTAGGCCAAGATCTTCAATGGATACCGCTAGTGCTAAAAACTCACCTAGAGAATCCCAACGTAAATGACCTTCTTCCTGGAACTGCTGAACGTGCTTCGGTGCAGAGCCACCAGCACCTGTTTCAAATAAGCCACCGCCATTCATTAACGGTACAACTGATAGCATTTTCGCACTTGTGCCTAATTCCATAATAGGGAATAAATCAGTTAAGTAATCACGAAGAACGTTACCTGTTACGGAAATAGTATCTTGACCTCTGATGATACGATCTAAGCTAAAACGCATAGCTGTAACTGGCGGCATAATACGAATATCTAAACCGTCAGTATCGTGATCTTGCAAGTAGCGCTCTACCTTGATGATCAACTGCGCATCATGAGCACGCTCAGAGTCTAACCAGAAGATAGCCGGAGTACCTGTTGCACGAGCGCGATTAACCGCTAACTTAACCCAGTCTTGAATAGGCAAGTCTTTAGCTTGGCACATTCTCCATATGTCACCCTGCTCAACATTGTGCTGCATCAAAACATTACCAGCATCATCGATAACGCTAACGCTACCATCGGCAACCATTTCAAACGTCTTATCGTGTGAACCGTATTCTTCAGCCTTCTTCGCCATCAAACCAACATTAGGTACAGTACCCATTGTCGTTGGATCAAATGCACCATTCGTTTTACAGAAGTTAATCACTTCTTGATAAATAGTCGCATAAGTACTTTCTGGCATTACTGCTTTTGTATCCTGCAGCTCACCATTAGCATCCCACATCATACCGGAGCTACGAATCATCGCGGGCATAGAGGCATCGACGATAACATCGCTTGGCACATGAAGATTAGTAATGCCTTTATCCGAATTAACCATCGCAATTTTGGCACGGCTTTTCTGGCAAGCCATGATGTCAGCCACAATAGCTTTACGCTCGCCGTCAGGCAATGTAGCAATTTTATCGTAAACATTGCCAAGACCATTACTAGGGTTAACACCCAACTCTTCAAACAAATCAGCGTATTTTTCAAAAACATCTTTATAAAATACAGTCACCGCATGACCAAAAACGATCGGGTGAGAAACTTTCATCATGGTTGCTTTAACGTGAAGAGAAAACAAAACATCGTTGTCTTTGGCATCTTGAATCTGCTCTTCGAAAAACGCACGCAAGGCCTTAACACTCATAAACATTGAATCAATAACTTCACCATCAAGTAATGAAACCTTGTCTTTTAATACCGTAACAGCACCTGATTTATCAGCAAATTCAATGCGAACATCACAAGCTCTATCAACAGTGACTGATTTCTCACTGGAGTAAAAATCACCACCTTTCATATAAGCAGCGTGAGATTTTGACGAAGAGCTCCACTTACCCATTGAGTGCGGGTTGTTTCTAGCGTACTGCTTGACGGAAGCAGGTGCACGACGATCAGAATTACCTTCACGCAATACAGGGTTTACAGCACTACCCAAAAGTTTGGCATAGCGCAGCTTGATTGCTGCCTCTGCATCATTCTGTGGCTCATCGGGATACTCAGGAACATCAAAGCCTTTTGACTTTAACTCAGCTATGGCTGCCTTTAACTGCGGCGTAGAGGCACTGATGTTAGGAAGTTTTACAATATTAGCTTCTGGCTTAAGAGCTAGCTGACCTAATTCAGTCAACGCATCATCCACTTTCTGCTCTTCAGTTAAGTTTTCTGGAAAGTTTGCCAAGATTCTGCCGGCCAGAGAAATGTCTCTTGACTCAACTTCGATGCCCGCAACCTTAGTAAAAGTATTAATGATAGGAAGCAGTGAATACGTTGCTAGCGCTGGCGCTTCATCTGTTTCGGTATAAATAATTTTAGAAGTTTCTGTTGTCATTTTAAGTCCCAGTAGAGATGGCAAGGTAGCCGGAGGTTTAATGAAAAGTCGCTTTTGGCCACTTTTATCAACAAAGCTTAAACCCCCTTCGTTTTTTTAAGCGGCGCATTATAACAGCAAGCACCGATTATCGATAGATGATAAGATCAGTTTATATTGAACTTAAAAAACTGATAAAAATGCCTGAAATCATACTGTTAAACAAACCTTTTAATGTAATGTGTCAATTTACTGATGATTCAAATCGACCTACATTAGCCGATTTCATTAACACCAAAAAAGTTTATCCTGCCGGACGATTAGATTATGACTCTGAAGGACTGGTGATATTAACCGGCGACGGCAAGCTGCAAAACCACATCAGCGACCCAAAAACCAAAATGACCAAAACCTATTGGGCACAAGTAGAAGGAGATATCTCCTCTTCCGATCTAGAGCCACTACGGCAAGGCGTTAAATTAAAGGATGGTCCCTGTCGCCCCGCCGCAACCAAAGTAATACCTCATCCTGATATATGGGCAAGAACCCCACCGATACGAGACCGCAAATCAATCCCTACAAGCTGGATTGAGCTTGTCATAAGCGAAGGTCGAAACCGACAAGTCAGACGTATGACAGCAGCTATCGGCTTCCCTACACTGCGATTAATTCGAGCCAGTATTGGCGAATGGTCAGTGCAGGGGCTAGCTCCTGGCGAGAGCCGCTTACAATCCGTAGATTTCACACCCAAAAAAACACGCCCACAAAGCACGCGATCACCTGGCAGACACGCAGCTAAACGTACCCCTAAGCCCAGAACAAGGTTATAATGCCGCTCTGTAATTTCAGCCTGAATAGCCTCCATACAAAAACCTTATGAATCGACCAACAAACACTTCATGGCAGCCACATGTCACAGTCGCTACCGTAATTGAGGATAATGGACGTTATTTGCTGGTTGAAGAGTTTCGCGACGGCAAACTAGTCTACAACCAACCTGCCGGTCACCTTGAGCCCAATGAGAGCCTAGCTGAAGCCGCTATACGCGAGACACTGGAAGAAACTGGCTGGCATATAGAACTGCAAGGCGTTGTCGGCATGGCCCTCTATTATGTGCCACAGAACCAAGTTACCTATCACCGCACTACCTTTTACGCGCAAACAACACAGCACGATCCAAACCTTTCTTTAGACGAAGGCATCGAACGCGCTATTTGGATGAGCTACGAAGAAATGCTGGCAACTGCTGACCAAATGCGATCCAAGCTAGTCATTCAAGCCGTAGAGCAATATCGAACCGATCATAAATACCCTCTTTCAATGATTTACAATTAATAAAACTATGAACAATACTGATAAAAAAGTCATCGTAGGCATGTCTGGTGGTGTCGACTCTTCAGTTTCCGCCCTGCTTTTACAGCAGCAAGGTTACCAAGTTGAAGGCCTATTCATGAAAAACTGGGATGAAGATGACGGTACTGAATACTGCACGGCCAAAGACGATTTAGCCGACGCCCAAGCTGTTTGCGACAAGCTGGGAATTCACTTACATACCGCCAACTTTGCCGCTGAATATTGGGACAATGTATTTGAGCATTTTCTTGAGGAATACAAAGCCGGCCGCACCCCAAACCCGGATATTTTATGTAATAGAGAGATTAAGTTTAAAGCCTTTCTTGATTACGCCTTACACCTTGGCGCCGACTATATTGCCACCGGACATTACACCCGCAAGAAAGGTAATGGCGACAACGCGCAACTCTTAAAAGGACTTGATAACAACAAAGATCAAAGTTATTTCCTTCATGCCGTTGGCGGCGAACAAATCGCCAAAACTTTATTTCCTGTTGGTGAATTAGAAAAGCCAAAAGTTCGTGAGCTTGCCGAGCAACATGACCTCATAACTCATAACAAAAAAGACAGCACCGGCATTTGCTTCATTGGCGAGCGGCGCTTCAAAGACTTCTTACAACAATACCTTCCAGCACAGCCCGGTAAAATCGAAAATATTGAAGGTAAAGCAATGGGCGAACACAGCGGTTTGATGTATCACACCATTGGCCAGCGACAAGGCCTAGGTATTGGCGGTGTTAAAGGAGCTAATGAACAACCTTGGTATGTGGTCGATAAAGATTTAGCACGCAATGTTTTAATCATTACTCAGGGCACCGACCATCCCCGTCTATTCAAACAAGCACTTTATGCCAGCGACATACATTGGATTGATGGCCAGGGTCCATCACTACCCTGCCAGCTATCTGCCAAAGTGCGCTATCGGCAACAG
>CALBVI010000187.1 GCA_937969395.1 uncultured Spongiibacteraceae bacterium
ACTAACCTTAAAGAGGTTAAGCCCGATAAGCCTGAAGATCCTGAGGAGCCACCGCCTGAGTTAGATCAGCCAGATATTGCTGATGTTGATCCTAATCCTGAAGCGGTAAATATGTCTCCAACGATATCGACAGATGTTGACATAGGTATTGGTGGTTTAGGTGGTTCTGATGGTGAATATCTTCCTATTGTTAAGGTTGCGCCATTGTATCCTCGTCGAGCTAATACTCGTGGTATCGAAGGTTACTGTACAGTTGAATATACAGTGACAAGAACGGGCGCTATTACTAATGCTGCTGCTGTTGATTGCCAACCAAAAGGATATTTTGAAAGTGCATCAATTAAAGCTGCTATGAAGTTTAAGTATAAGCCTAGGGTAATTGATGGTGAGCCTATTGATGTAATAGGTGTTCAGAATCGATTCACTTATGAGCTTGAGCAATAGATAGTAAGCTAAAAGAGTTATTTGCAGGGTCAGATTATGAATGTATTACCAAACAAGCTTCTTACTTTTGGTAGAGCGCTGGCAGTCAGTGTTCCGCTATTAGCAGCTCAGGCTGTTGTTCCTACAGTAATTCAGCCCTTTTTTGCTGGCGTTGAATTTGGCGTTGTTAATGCGCAAGAGGGAGAAGCTAAAAAAGAGCAAAAAACAAAACGTACTCAGGCAATGCGAAACAAGGTGTATGAAAAACTACAGCTTGCTCAGACGTCTGTTGAAGCAAAAGATTTTACAGAAGCTTTTGCTGTTTTGGATGAATTAACCAGTGATCGCAGTTCATTGAGTCCGCTTAATGATGCTGAAATGGCCAATGTATTAAATGTTTACGCATTTATTTACTACACGCGAGAAGATTATCCTAAGGCAATAGATGCCTATAAAGGGATAATTGAACTTGAAGAGGCTCCAGAGGGTACTAAAGTTCAATCACGCTATAGTTTGGCGCAATTGTATTTTGTCATTGAAGACTACCGCAATGGTGTTGATACATTATTAGAGTGGTTTGAGGCTAGTACTACTGTAGGTGCAAATTCTTATGTCTTGTTGTCGCAGGGTTATTATCAGTTAAAAGAATACGATCTCGCCTTAGAGAATGTTGAGATTGCTATCAACATGTATAAAGAAACAGACAAGATACCAAAAGAAAATTGGTACGGTTTGCAGCGCTTTCTTTATTATGAAAAAGAAAACTACAGCAAAGTTGTCGAAATTCTTGATGAATTGCTTGTGCATTACCCTAAGAAATCTTATTGGATACAGCTGTCAGCAATGTATGGTGAGTTGCAGGATGAATCTAAGCAGCTAGCAGCACTTGAGACGGCTTATATGCAGAAAATGCTGACTAATGAGCAAGAGCTCGTTCGCATGGCGTATTTGTATCTTAATGGTGATGTTCCCTATAAAGCAGCCAAAGTTTTGGATGAAGGTGTGCGCAATAAAGTTATTGAGCCGACATCTAAAAACTTAGACCTTTTAGGATCTTCATGGCGGCAAGCTCAAGAGATTAAGAAGGCAATTCCTGAAATGGCTAAAGCAGCCAGTAAAGCTGAAAATGGTGAGTTGTGGTCCCGTTTATGTAGTGTTTACTTAGATGGCGATCAATTTAAAAAGGCTATTGATGCTTGTGATCAGGGGTTGAAGAAAGGTGGTGTTAAGCGGGCAGATACTGCTTACTTAGTAAAAGGCATGGCACACTTTAATCTCAAGCAATACAAATCTGCTCGAACTGCTTTTAACCAAGCAGCGAAGGATAAGCGTAGCGTGAAATATGCGACGCAATGGATTAACTTTATGGATAAAGAGTTAGAGCGTCAGAAAAGTTTAGAAGAAAGTTAATTTCTACATTTGTTCTAGGCAATAAAAAAGGCGCTTTAAGCGCCTTTTTTATTGCCTGTGCTATTTCATCATTCTCAAATTTTAATCCAGCAATGAGATGTCTCTAATAGCACCCTTATCTGCACTGGTTACCATTTTTGCATAAGCCTTGAGGGCTGATGTGACCTTGCGGGGGCGCTCTAATAGAGGCTTCCAGCCTTTAGCTCCCATGTCATTCATTGCTGCACGACGTTGATCTAAAACTTCTGTTGGTAAATCAACGTTGATTGTACGATCTGGAATGTTGATCTTTATAGTATCTCCTTGCTCAACAAGTCCAATCGCACCGCCTGCAGCAGCTTCTGGCGAGGCGTGTCCAATTGAGAGGCCTGATGTTCCGCCTGAGAATCTTCCGTCGGTTAATAGAGCGCAAGCTTTACCTAGCCCCTTCGATTTCAGGTAACTAGTAGGGTAAAGCATCTCTTGCATGCCCGGACCACCTTTAGGGCCTTCGTAGCGAATAATGATGACATCACCAGCTTTGACTCTGTCTTCTAAAATATCGCTAACAGCAGCTTCTTGGCTTTCGCAGATATGTGCAGGGCCCTCAAATATAAGAATAGATTCATCAACCCCCGAAGTTTTAACAACACAGCCATCTTCAGCAATGTTGCCTGAAAGTACAGCAAGACCGCCTTCTAAAGAGAATGCATTTTCTAAAGAGCGAATACAGCCGCCGGTACGGTCGTCATCTAGGCTGGGCCAGCGTGTGTTTTGACTAAAGGCAGTCTGGGTTGGAATGCCAGCAGGACCTGCTTGATAAAACGTGCTAACTAGAGGGCTTGGTGAGCGGGCAATATCCCATTTATCCAATGCTTCTAGCATGGTGCTAGAATGAACGGTGGGGCATTCGTTGTGCAATAAACCTGCTCGATCAAGTTCGCCTAAAATGCCCATAACACCACCTGCACGATGCACATCTTCCATATGGTAAAGAGGGGTGTTCGGAGCAACTTTGCACAATTGGGGAACGTGACGAGAAAGTCGGTCAATATCCGCCATAGTAAAATCTACTTCACCCTCTTGTGCTGCGGCAAGTAAGTGGAGGATGGTGTTGGTGGAGCCGCCCATCGATATATCAAGGCTCATTGCATTTTCAAAGGCTTTAAATGAAGCAATCGAGCGAGGTAAGAGGCTCTCATCATTGTCATTATAGTAGCGTTTAGTGATGTCAACGATCGTACGACCGGCCTGTAAGAATAGCTCTTCACGATCCGCATGAGTAGCAAGCATTGAGCCATTGCCTGGCAGGGATAGCCCTAGCGCTTCCGTTAAGCAGTTCATCGAGTTGGCGGTAAACATACCAGAGCAGGAGCCACAGGTAGGGCAGGCCGAACGTTCATACTCTGCAACTTTCTCATCACTCGCAGTGTCATCGGTTGCAATAACAATTGCGTCAACAAGATCGAGCTTATGCTCAGATAATGCGGTTTTGCCAGCTTCCATAGGGCCGCCGGATACAAAAATAACAGGAATATTGAGGCGCATCGCAGCGTTGAGCATTCCTGGGGTTATTTTATCGCAGTTAGATATGCACACGATGGCATCTGCACAGTGAGCATTTACCATGTATTCGACTGAGTCTGCAATGATGTCCCGAGACGGAAGACTATAAAGCATGCCATCGTGGCCCATGGCAATGCCATCGTCTACAGCGATAGTGTTGAATTCTTTGGCGACACCACCTGCCTTCTCAATTTCGCGAGCAACAAGTTGCCCAAGGTCTTTTAAGTGAACGTGTCCTGGGACAAATTGAGTAAAGGAGTTGGAAATGGCAATGATAGGTTTATGAAAGTCATCATCCGTCATGCCAGTTGCGCGCCATAGCGCTCGGGCACCAGCCATATTGCGGCCGGCAGTGGAAGTTTTGGAGCGATACTCAGGCATCTTATACCTCTTAGGAACTGAAAATAGGGGCGAAAACTATAAGGATAACACAGCGTTAATCGAATGAGATATTAACGTTGTTAAGGTTGCTAAATTGGCTGTGTCGTAAAACTTTACACATCGAATTTGGGGGAAATGGCAATATCGATCTTTCTTGCCAACTAATACCAAGAATGGTGCATTTCATCAAAAAGTCGCGTCGGTAAACTTTACAGGGGATGTTTTTTGGTTGTGGAAATACATCGTAACTACTTGATATGTAGTGATAAATTTTAGTTGGCATGTCCTGTGCTGTATCGGGGTAACTGAATTAAAAAGTTGTCTCTTAGTAAGAGTGCTAGTGCAAGAGACAGTGAAAAATTAAAGCACAGAATTTAAAGATATATTTAAAGGAAGTCCAAATGAAAAAATTAAACTACATAGCAATGGTCGCTCTATTATCTGCTTCAGCAGGTTCCATAGCTCTACCTTTTACTGGTACAGAAATTACTATTTATGATGGTGATGGTT
>CALBVI010000188.1 GCA_937969395.1 uncultured Spongiibacteraceae bacterium
CACCCATGCCGCGCATCATGTTCGCCATGCCGCCTTTTGACTTCATTTTCTTCATCATTTTCGCCATTTGTTTGTGCTGCTTTATCAAACGGTTCAAATCTTGTATTTCTGTACCAGAGCCCACAGTGATACGACGCTTGCGCGAGCCATTAAGAATATCTGGATTTCTTCGCTCAGCTGGCGTCATTGAATTAATCAACGCTTCCATTTTGGTAAACATCTTAGGATTAATTTGAGACTGCGCCGCCTGAGCCATGCCGCCCATGCCCGGCAATTTATCGAGCATGCCGCCGATACCGCCCATATTTTGCATCTGCTGTAGCTGATCTCTTAAATCTTCAAGGTCAAACTTTTTACCTTTCTTGATTTTCTGGGCTAACTTCTCAGCCTTCTTCTTATCAAGCTTTTGCTCAGCCTCTTCGATCAGCGACATCACGTCGCCCATACCTAAAATACGAGAAGCGATACGGTCTGGATGGAAAGGATCAAGTGCAGTGGTTTTTTCACCGACACCCATAAATTTAATTGGCTTACCGGTAATGTGACGTACCGATAATGCGGCACCGCCACGGCTATCAGCATCAGCCTTGGTTAAAATCACACCGGTTAATGGCAAGGCATCGTTAAACGCTTTTGCGGTATTGGCCGCATCTTGTCCGGTCATCGCATCGACAACAAACAAGGTTTCAGCTGGGTTAATCGCGCTGTGTAATGACTTGATCTCAGTCATCATGTCTTCGTCAATCGCTAAGCGACCGGCGGTATCGACAATCAATACATCGGCAAACTGAATCTTAGCTTCGGCAATCGCAGCATTAACAATATCAATCGGTTTTTGCTCAATGGTAGAGGGGAAGAAAACAGCCTCCACCTCAGTAGCCAAGGTCTCTAACTGCTTGATAGCCGCGGGACGATAAACATCCGCACTCACTACCATGACTTTTTTCTTCTGCTGCTCTTTTAAATAGCGCGCCAATTTAGCAACAGATGTGGTTTTACCCGCACCCTGCAGACCGGCCATCAAAATAACCGCTGGCGGCTGTACCGATAGGTTCAGCCCTTCGTTGGCCTCCCCCATAACTCGTTCAAGTTCATCATTAACAATCTTGACGAACATCTGACCAGGACTAAGACTTTTACTAACCTCTTGGCCAACTGCTCGGGCTTTAACCGCCTCAACAAAGTCTTTGACCACAGGCAACGCGACGTCGGCCTCTAACAAAGCCATTCTTACTTCGCGTAAAGTATCTTTAATATTGTCTTCTGACAGACGTGCTTGGCCAGTTACACTGCGAAGCGTTTCGGAGAGACGTTGGGTTAAATTTTCAAACATATCTGATCTTCTTTCTCATCGTGTTGATAAGCTCGTCGTACTGACGAGGAATTAAGCTAAAACTAATGGCGCGCAGTATACCTGAGCTAAGCCAATGAACCCAAATAGCAATTAGTAAAAATCTGCAGAATTAATTCATCAAAACGCTTAACCCCAGTGTTGAGAGTGATACACTGCGTACTTAGCCGGTATTTATTCGATAATTCGTTTAACTAAAAAAGACCACTACTAAAAACACCATGCTACTAATGATCAACGCTATTGCCATTTGCTTCTACCTGCTTGCCAGCGGATACCAAGGCAGATACCTATTAAACAAATCTACCGCAGAAGCCCCTCGCCGCAGCCTATTACTCGGCATGAGCGTTATTGCTGTTATTGCCCACGCCGTCAGCGCGGTGAGCACAATCTATAGTGATCAACAATTAGACTTAGGCTTCTTTCGCGTATCCTCGTTAATATTTCTTATTATCACTACAATCAGTTTGCTCAATGTTATAAGACGACCCAACACTATTATGCTGGCCTTCTTATTTCCGCTAGCCGCACTATCAATTATCGCCTCCAACCTATCAACACCTGCCCACAGCCTGCAAAGCAGCATTTCAGCAGGTATGTTTTCACATATACTTATTTCCATCATTGCTTATAGCGTACTGACTATCGCCGCCATTCAAGCAGGTATCTTAGCGCTGCAAATAAGAGCACTGAAGCATCACCATACCCTTGGTATCATCAAGGCGATGCCGCCATTGCAGACCATGGAAACCATATTGTTTGAAACACTATGGACCGGTATTATTTTATTAACAGCGTCATTGATCTCTGGCGCTATATTTATAGACGATATTTTCGCTCAGCATCTAGTCCACAAAACCATACTCAGTATTATTGCCTGGCTTATTTTCGCCATTTTATTATGGGGACGACATCAGCTAGGCTGGAGAAGCCTGATCGCCGTGAGATGGACAATATCGGGCTTTGTTTTTTTAATGCTGAGCTATTTCGGTAGCAAATTTGTACTGGAGCTAATACTCAAGTCGTAGCAACATTAAATTCGGACAGTTAAGCCACTGTTATACCGAAGTGTTTTTTACTAACAAGACTTATTGATTACATTTATTAACTATTTTCATTAACCATCTTCATTAACTACAAAAGGAATACCACTCGTTGGACGAGTTACCCCTAAGTCTACTGCTTACCATCGTAGCAATTCTGATTCTTTTATCAGCATTTTTTTCCAGTACAGAAACCAGTATGATGTCGTTAAATCGATATCGCCTGAAACACCTTCGTGACAACGGTCATAAAGGCGCTCGCCGAGCAATCAATCTATTAAAACGTCCCGACCGATTAATTAGTCTTATTCTTATTGGCAACAACCTTGTTAACTTTGTCGCGGCATCCATTTTTACCGTTATTGTTATCCGCCTATGGGGAGAAGCTGCCTCGGTTGTTATCGGACCTATTATTCTTACCTTGGTCTTTTTAGTTTTTGCCGAGATCACACCAAAAACGATTGCCGCCTACCACCCTGAAAAAATTGCCTTTCCAGCCAGCGCTATTTTAGTCCCATTGCAATTTCTTTTATTCCCTGTCGTCTGGTTAATTAACAATGTCACTAACGGTTTATTACGGCTGATAGGCGTCAACACCAAAAATCAATTAAACGATCAGTTCAGCATTGACGAGTTACGCGTCATTGTTGGCGAAGCTGGGCCTCATATCCCCCAACGACACCAAGGCATGCTGCTTAATATTCTCGACCTTGAACATACAACGGTTGAAGATATTATGATTCCCCGCAATGAAATTGTAGGGATCGATTTAGATGACAGCGATGAACAAATACTTGAACAGCTACGCTCATACGAAGCAACGCGCATCCCCGTCTACCAAGAAGATATCAATAATGTTGTCGGTATATTGCATCAACGAAATATTACTCGCGCTATCGACGAGAACGGCAACTTTGACCGCAAACAATTTTCA
>CALBVI010000189.1 GCA_937969395.1 uncultured Spongiibacteraceae bacterium
TAGTGCATGCTGGGTGTGCAGAGAGCCGGTTTCTTTATCGATTAGTCGCTGTTCGACTTTTTTAATGCGTTGCTGTTCGCTATCAATATAGATAGAGAGTTTTTGATTGCAGTCATTAATGGCTGTACCAAGGTTTTTGAAATCAGATGAAGTTAATATTTCGGTGATCTTAGCAAGGTGCTTGTTGCCTGCTCGCCCTAGATCATGCTGCCAGCCTAGCGATGATTGATTTATTAGCGATAGAAACTGTGAGAAATTTTTATCCCGCCAAATCAAATTTTCGTTGAGTAGTTGAATGGTAATAATAACTTTAAGAAAGTTGAATCTAATTTTTAAGTCAGTGTGTAATTTGTTGTTGATGATGTAATTGTCAACAAGCTGATCAGAAAATTTAATAACAGAATAATTGCCTGCATTGATTGATGTTGATTCATCTAATCTAGCGTTAATTCCAGCAATAAGGTCATTTTGATTGATGTCAAAAGACTGTAGTAGTTCTATCAATTTATCTTTTTCTATCGTTTTTTGTGAGCGGCTACTGTTCTTGTAGTGTTGCTCAAGTAATGCTTGGATCTGTGGCCAGTTACCGGCAATGATGGCATCGATTTCTATAGCTGGTGTAGATGTATTGTCCATTATGGGAGCATAATTTTTTGGTAAACTAAAATAGATAGAAAGGTCCAAGACGAAATTAAAATAGCCATTCGCCATTTCTTAGCCATTTGGCTTTTTTCCCTTTTAATGCTCTCAGGGTTGCCTGATATATTGAAAGAGTCGCAAGCGGGACATTTCCCGTTAGGGAATCTGCTGTTGCGGTTATAGCTGCAATCGTTACACCGGTAGGTCATAGTTCTATTAAGCAGTTCTATTTGACAGTGTTAATGGTAAGTTTTTTAGCGGTGAATTTTCATTAGATAAATTCATTCTACAAACATAGTGTCAATATCTAGGGTTGGCAAACTAGATTTACTGTGAATTGTTGTGAGTTTCGCTATCGGTATTGAATAAGATATTGCTGCCGGCACCACAGGAAATAATAGTCTTTAGTGCCTCATCGACTTTGATTTCAGGGTATAGCCTGACTTGCTCTGGTGGCAAATGATAAATCATCCCTGAGGTTGGGTTCGGCCCCGTAGGTATAAATACCGTAAACCAGCCGTTGTTGTGGCGACTAGTAACAATAGCGGTTACGTCGGTTGCAATGTCGGAACCAAATAGTTGGACGCGAGCAATTTCTCCGGTTTTAAAGGGGGAGTTAGATTTGTCACCAAAAAATTGATGGATAATGTCACGGATTAGATTATAGCCCGGTGCCATCTTGGCGAGAGTGTTGTCAAATCGCGAATGAAGCCAGCGCCCCGCGCTAGTGGCGACAATACTACCGACTAGGAAGCAGCTAACCAGAATCATTATAATAACAAAGATATCGATAACGAATTCTGGCGCACTGCTGTGTTGAGCGATAGGGGTGACTAAGGGTTGAATAAGGTCGGTGAGGGTATAAAAAGCCCACCGGAAGGCAAAGTATAGAATGACGATAGGGGATATAACGAGTAAGCCACCAATAATGGATTTTTTAATAAAATTATTAAGCTTGTTCATATATTGCTCGTAGGATAGTTTATTGCCTGTATGTTGATGATCTTATACAAAAATGCATTCGATAGTAAAAGATTAAACGATAAGTTTGAGTGTTAAGTACATGTGAATAATGAGTGTTTTATCTGAAGGGGCGATTCTATGAAAGCTATCCAGACCTATATTAGTGGGAATCATTGTTATGGTTGCGGACCTGAGAATAAAAACGGCTTGAATTTGAAAAGCTATTGGCAGGGGAGTGGCGTGGCCACCGCATCTTTTGTGCCGCAGCCATTTCATAATGCGGGGCCGGAACATTTTCTCAATGGTGGAATTATTTCAACACTATTAGATTGCCACGGTGTGTGTACGGCATGGGCTGATGCTTATGACAGAGCAGGTAGAGCGTTAGGTTCAGGGCAGTTGATGTGGTATGCGACAGGGCAATTATGTGTCGATTTTCTAAAACCAACTCCCATTACAGGCAAAATAGCTTTGGTCGCTAGAGTGGGTGAGGTAACAGCTAAAAAGACAACCGTTAGTGCGGAGTTATCGGCTGATGGTGAGGTTTGTGCTGTAGCTCAAATTATTGCTGTGCGTGTCCCTGATCAGTGGCTGGAAAAACCGCCTCAATAAGACTTGTAGCCTAAGTATTAACACTAAGTTGTTTGTCATCGACAAGTTGATGTAGCTCGTTTAATGCTTTATCGACGTTGGCGTAGGCCTGGCGTAGTGAGGGTTCCTGTTTTAATAATAAGTGTGTACCGAGAATCTGATTTAGGTAGCCGGATGCACGAGATGTTTTGTTTGCGTAGTCATCGACTAAGTGTTGGTTTTCTCTATCGAGCTGTTCTGCAATTAAATAGGATCGACCATTCATGAATTGCTCTTCAAGGGTTGGCAGTCTAAATGCGCAGAGAAAGGCATTAATATCATTGCGTAAATTCGCTTCACTAACACCTAGCGGTTCAACGGGTTTGCTGTTCCAGCAGTCGATAACGCCATTTTTATGATAATAAACTTCATGGACTTGAAAGGTGGTTTCTTGTGTGCGTTTGCAGTGCTTTTTAATAATGCGATAGTTCCAACTCGTCATTATAAAATCCTCTCAAACATTGTTAGCGTAATTATTGGCTTTTTGGGGTGGATTCGGTTTTAGAATTTTTATATGAACGAATAATACGTTTTATATGACTGTTAGCGCAAATTTTTAATTTTCGACGTTTTGAAATCAATCGAAAAATTTGGGAAGCAAGGTGTTATGTTTTATCCCCCCGTGGTATTCATAAACCGTACAATTTGAGGTTCGTCATCAAGAGAAAAGTGATGACGTTCGGGCTTGAGATCCATCGCATCAATAATAGTTTGTTGCAGCAATTCAATATTGTCAGGGTTATTTCGAATCACAGATTTTAAATCAACAGAATGCTCATTGCCTAGGCAAAGCAATAATCGCCCTTCGACGGTTACTCTTACTCGGTTACATAAGTGGCAAAAGTTGTGGCTGTGGGGCGAGATAAAACCAATGCGTGAATCACTGTCGTTCATTTGATAATAGTTTGACGGTCCACTAGATGTTGCGGTGCTTGTTGTCAGGGGATAGTGTTGATTAATCAGTGCTTTGATTTCATCGCTGGAAAAAAAAGTGATCTTGCGGTTGTGTTCATCGATAAGCCCTAGCGGCATCTCTTCAATGAATGCTATATCGATTTTTTTATCGCGGACAAAATTGACTAAATCAATAATCTCATCGTCATTGCGCCCTTTTAATATCACAGCATTAATCTTTATACGCTTAAAACCGGCATCAATAGCGGCGTCAATTCCTTTTAATACCTGGTGTAAGTTTCCGGTACGGGTGATGTTTTTAAAACGTTGTTCTTGTAGACTATCCAAACTGATGTTGATGCGTTCAACCCCTGCATCAAATAATGGTAGGGCAAGTTTCTCCAGCTGGGAGCCATTGGTGGTAATCGTCAGTTCTTTGAGTGATTCTAGCTTGCCTATGTTTTGTATCAGCGACAAAATGTTATGTCTAACTAATGGTTCGCCGCCAGTTAAGCGAATATGTTTAACGCCTAAATTGGCAAATGCTGTAGCAATTAATTCAATTTCTTCCAAATTGAGGATGTCAGCCTTTGGTAAAAAGGTCATTTCCTCCGCCATGCAGTACACGCAGCGAAAATCACAGCGGTCAGTGACTGATAATCTCACGTAATCTACTGTTCTGCCGAATTTATCAACGAGAGCAGTTGGCGCAGTTTTGGCTACATTGTTAGTCATGTTTGGTATTTTACGATTAGATGGCAAGCTAAGCGACTTAATTTAAGAAAAAGGTGGTGGTATTTGACTTTATTTTCAATCATCACAGCGCTGGCCTGTAAGATGGCTAAAGGTTTGTGTCTATTTGACGATGCAGATAGGTGATAACATGCAAAATATTACTGACCCTTAGGAATTATATATGAAGGCTAAAAAATCAGGTTTTTTTGCGAGGCTTTTAGGTTTAGATGAGCCTGCTAAGCCTGTTGTACCTTCACTTGATCCTGAGACCTTAGTCCGGTTATACGAATTATGTGCTAAACACGTGTTTGTGGATGTGCGTTTTCTTAATCGTGACGGGGTATCCTACCAGAGTTTAATTATTGATGTGGATGCACAGCGTCGAACTCTGTTGATTGATGAGCTTTACCCGCTGGATAAGTCTACGCGAGTGGTGACGGGTGAAGAGGTTGAGATTACATCCGTAGGCAAAGGTCTGCCGGTCAAATTTACCAGTACTATTGCTGCTTTAGAGTTGTATGAGGGTGCCCCGGCTTATCGCTTAACGTTGCCAACGAAAGTGAAAAGTGATCAGCGGCGGGAATTCTTCCGCATCCCCGTTACTCGAGAGATGGATATTCGGTTACATATACCGGTTGAAGAAACGCTCGTATTTTCTACGGTACTTAATATTTCATCGACTGGCATTGGATTTAGGATAGATAGAAATATTAGCGACCAGGTTCGTTCTAGTCGTGTTATTAGTGGTGTTAAAATCACCTTGCCTGAAAATGTGGCGATTTATTGCGACCTTGAAGTCAGGAGTTATGACTATAAAAAAAGCCCTGATCGCTATACCTTGGTTGGCGCAAAGTTTTTAAACTTCTCTCCAGCGGAGCATAAAATATTTGATAAGTTTTTGCTGAAATTACAGCGAGAAATGAAACGCAGTCAAGAATAAATCGATATTTAATATATGATTAATAATAGAGTTTAATTGATTATAGATAGGTAGACTTATTCCTAGTAAATCTACCTATTTAATTTATGCGTCGTAAGGTTTTCCGCCAGATTCTTTATGTAACCGATTCAGAGTTTCTAGTTGCTCGGGGGTTAATATGTTTTGTAATTTAACCTGCATAGCTATCTTATGTTTAGCCACTTCCTGATCTCTTTGGTTTTTTTCTTGATTTTTATTTGCGTGCATAGCTAATAAAAATTCCAAATCTACTTCTTCATTGCTGGTCACCGCAGTATTCGGCTGCGGTCGATTTTGTTGTGCTTGTACTGGTCTCATTTCTTGACGTAATTGTTCTAGTTGTTCCTTTTGTTTCTCGCTTAGATCTAAGAATTCTATTGGGTTTTGTTTACGTAAATTGCCATCTATTGGAAGTGGTCCAGTGTCAGCGTAAGCGGTGGATATTAGTAATAGTGAAACTAATAAACCAGTAGTTAATATTTTCATTGTCTTATCCCTAGTCGTTGGTTTGTTGGTTAAGTGCTTATTGAACCGTGCGTGTTAGTGGTTATAAGTATGTATGAGTATTTTGATAAGTAGGGTTAAGGCTTGTAAAGAAGAGTAAACAAATGGGGAGAGAATTCAGCTTTTGGAACTGCAGTGAATTGTGAGGAATTGTGAAGAGGTAAAAAACGCTTGAGAGAATCTTTATATCTATTTGGTTGGTTAGGTGGTCGTTTAATAGCATTTGAGTTGTAAGGTATTTTTACCAAAAATATTTTGCCTAGTTACGAGCTTATAAGTAATTCACCGCATTGTTTTGCTGGGAGTCGTTAATTAGGCTGGCTCCCCATTATTTCAGCGGATATTTAATAGGTGTGATGTTCAGCTAAATTGCTAAATTGTGCTTTCCATCAAACTTATTGCACTGGAAAAATTTCAATTCTTTTACTAATCTCAACTTGAGTTTTAAACAACCATAGATTTTTAGAGGCTTCAATATGTTAAATAAAGTTGTACTAGTTATTTTGGCTAGTTGTATATCTTCCATGAGTTTTGCTTGCAGTAAGCCTGTTCAGCCTGAGTTGCCTGAAGTTGGATCAGCGGTATTGGCCCAAATGGTAAAGGCGCAAAAAGATGTAAAGAAATACTTAGCTCTATCTGACGAGTATTTGGCATGCCAGGGTGATAAAAAGCGATACAATGCTATGATTGATGAAATGAAGGCTGTTGGTGACGATTTTAACGCTTTAGTTAAAGACTATAAGGCTCGTTCATAAGGTTCTAATTGTTTTGCACTGCTCGCTAAATCATTAGTATTTAGTGAGCAGCTTTTCCTCATATGCGGTTCTCGCTATTGTTTTACCTATTGGTTAATCCACGATATCTGATTCAATTTATAAGATTTTGTCGCTTTATTTTATTGCGGTTAACTTTTGTGCTGCTCATATGGTCGCCATATCATATAAACACTGAATATTTCAAATAGTGGTCTATATTTACTGGTAAAGCTGCCGATAATATCTAAGCTTGAGATCAATCACTTAAAAGATCCTATATGTGGCCTATTGGTGTTTCAATGTTAATAGCCCCATGTTTGTTGAATGATTTGTCTCTGAAGGTTTTGAGTACTACTTTGAATACTACAGATTTGAGTGCTACTAGAAGTTTGGCGGTTACACGATTTGAATGAGGGATGTTATTTTGCAAGGGCCGCAAGCATATAAAAATGAGTATTTAGATAGTTAATAAATAAAAAGGTGTTTTTATGAACTGGTCGTCTATATCGCTTAAATGGAAAATCATGCTAGGTATTGTGTTTGCCTGTACATTGTCGGTAATCCTAGCTAGTGGTATCTATGTGTATGTTGAATCGAGCCGATTGAAAGAGGCGATGGGCCGTGAAATGGATACGCTTTCTTCAGTTGTGGCGAATAATACTTTGGGAGCTTTGGCTTTTGAAGATGTTGATTCTGCTACAGAGGTATTAAATAGCTTGAAGGCAAATACACATATTATTGGAGCCGTTATATACAGTGCTTCAGGCGATGTATTTGCTACCTACGATCGCTCTGGTAGTGCGGGCAGATTACCTAGTGGTTTTCCAGGCTCAGCCCCTACCACTGGACAGGTTTTTACTGATGATTTCTTAGGTCTAAGCAGAGAGATAAGTAGCGATGGTACGTCAATAGGCGATATATACATTCGCATCGACTTGTTGGAAATGCAGGAAGTTGAATCTAAGTTCTTGACTGTTGCGTCCATTGTCGTTGTGTTATCGATTGTGTTCGCTGTGCTGTTGTCGCTGATTATTGTTCGCTCAGTGGTTAAACCGATCAATCATGTTGTGATGGCCTTGCGTGATATTTCAGAAGGTGAGGGTGATCTTACCCAGCGCTTAGAAGTTAATAGTGATGATGAAATTGGTGAGTTGGCTATTTGTTTTAATAGTTTTGTCGAGCGCATACATGAAGTTGTCATCAAATTCAGAGATATGTCTGAACAGTTAGCCTCTGCAGCAACTGATATGTCAGCTACTACCGTACAGACCAGTCGTGGAGTAGAAGATCAGCAAGCAGAGATAGATCAGGTTGTATCCGCTGTCACGCAAATGGCAGGTACCGTACAAGAAGTGACTCGCAATATTGCATCTGCAGCACAAGATACCGAATTGGCAGATCAGCAGGCAGTTAGTGGGCGCGCCATTGTAGAGCAAACTATGGACTCTATTGCCGGCTTAGCCAGTGATATAGAGCGAGCAGCGGAAGTGATCACTGAGTTACGCCAGGAGAGCCAGAACATTGGTGCGGTTTTAGAGGTGATTGGCGGTATTGCTGAGCAGACTAATCTGTTGGCGTTAAATGCTGCGATTGAGGCTGCTAGAGCTGGTGAGCAAGGTCGTGGTTTTGCGGTTGTTGCGGATGAGGTCAGAACTTTAGCAAGCCGTACACAAACGTCTACACAAGAAATTCAGCATATGATTGATCGGCTACAGGCGGGTGCAAATGAAGCAGTAACCGCAATGGATAAAGGTCGTCAGCAGGCTTCAATCAGTGTTGAAAGTGCAACTAATGCACGTGACTCCTTACAGGATATTACCTCTTCGGTAAAAGTTATCAGAGATATGACATTGCAAATTGCTTCTGCATCAGAAGAGCAAAGTGCGGTAACTGATGAGATTAATAAAAGTGTGGTGAATATTTCTGAAGTGGCTGGTCAGACATCTGAGGGCGCGAGAACCATTACTGCAAGCAGTGGTGAACTTGCCGGTCTTTCTGATGAGTTAAACGGATTGATTAATCAATTTAAATTGTAATTTCGGTTGTTGCTATAGCCGTTGAATAAAAATGCTTGGCGTTCACATCGATGTGGCGCCAAGCATTTTTTTATCAAACATCATATATTGTATATTCGTTAGTATTGCTAACAAATTTATTCTCATTAAGTTTGTGTAACTTCTCTAGCTGTTCTTGATTTAAAATATTTTCTATTTGTAAGTGTATTCTCGCTTCCTGCTTCAGATTCGCTCGATCTATCGATGTTAACCTTTTAGTAATATGTTCTTGCTGGGATAATAATGCAGCAAAATTTTCTTCGTGCGTGTTGTTATGGCTCGTCATAGATGGCTTGTATTTTTTAAGTGAGCCGTTATTTTTGTGCTTTGTAGATTCTTGTAAAATAGCCATTTCTTCTATTTGCTGATCACTTAAATTTACTACATCTCCGATCATTGTCGCGAGGATAGTGTTATTCAATGTTTGCGCGTTGATATCCAATACCTCTTCGCTAAAAGCTAAACTAGCGCTGCTTAAGCAGATTGAAAGTGTAATGTTTGCGATTAAATTTTTCATGGTCATAACCCTCGGTTATTTGCTTTCGTTGTTGTTTTCAGTAAGTTCAGTATGCAACAAAGGTTTGATAAGTAGGGTTAAGGGTACGTAAAGCTAAGTAAAGTTAAGTAAAATGGCTTTAGGGTTTGCCTGGCTGTTTTAACTTGATGTCTGACGAGTAGGCTTGCAAATAAGAGCGGGGTTCGCAGTGTGAGGGGTTTATTTGACGTTTTGGTAGTAACACCCCGTTCCTTGGGGTGGGAGTACTGTTGAAGCTATGTGCGCTGTGAGGCTAAATGAAAGCTGAGAATAAATTTAATGCCGCTTTACTGTTGTCTCTGGAATATTCTCGCGCGCTTTTCTTTGCCTAACGGCTTCTAAAATAACGGTTTTTCCGCGCTCTGTTGTTATTGCGCTAAGAGCCATTTCATCGTCTCCGTTTCTGGCGGGCCAGCCTTCAATCGTCACTGTCTCGCCTACTGCAGCAACATCACGAGGATTTTCGAATTGATCCCAGCGTTTAGGGTTCATGCCTTCTATTTTCCAGGTTTCTTCGCTGCCATCTTCGTTGTTTACTTTAAGTACTAATTGAATATGGGGATTACTAAAAGCGAACTTAGTTAAGGTGCCGGTACGTTCAATTTTGTTATCGATATCATAAATAGAAAATGAGTGATGAGCGTATGCTGCTGTTGAATAAGCAATTGAATAGATGATCAATGCCGATGGCAATAATAGATGTTTTAGTTTCATGCTCCTCTCCCAAGAAAAGTAACTATTTAGTGCTGATGAATATACGGCAGAAATTGAGAGCAAACTAGGATTAGTTTGCTCTGTATAGTGCGATGTGGTGTTAATTATGAAGTATAGAAGAGTGGATGGTTAAGGGTTTGTCGTAGGTTGATATGGCCCCGGTACAAACCCCGTACAAACTTAATCTTCAGTCTCTTCTTTAGAGGCGCGACGCTCGGCTCTTTCTTCACGTAATGTTCTTAGCTCTTCCTGTTGTTCGTAAGTTAGAACCGCATAGATTTGCTTTTTAACGTCTGCCATTTGAATTATCTGTTGTTTAATTTTCTCAGATTGCTCATCGGCCATCGTTAATACATCTTGGTCATACGTGCTTGAACTAGGATCGAGATTTGTTGCCGCGTTATAGTTGTTGTTTCTTTTGGACTTTCGCTTAGATTTCGATTTATCTTTGGCTTCGCTGTCATCTCCTCTAACAGATTGAACAATGGTTTTGATTTGTTCTTTTTGCTCGTCAGTTAGATCAAGTTTGCGAGTGAAGCTTTGGGCTGATTTGAATCCATCGTTATTGCGGCCGCCATGATCCTGAGCTAGAGTCAGTGTTGATGTTGCCAAGCATGCAGAAATCATTAGACCTGTGATTAATTTATTCATGATGTGTGCCTCAATGTGATTGGTGACATATGTTTAATTTCATCCCTTAGTCAGGATTGAGGTCAGTATGGTCTAGCTCTTCGCAAAGTAGGGTTAAGGCGGTGTAAAGTTAGGTAAAGAATAGAAAGTTAACCTCTAAACAGTTTAATCTTAGCTTATGAAAAATGAAAAATACCGAATATTGCTCGTTGATGATGACCCGATGTTGTGTGAGTTGTTATCAGAATACCTACAAGAGGATGGCTTCGATGTAGCCAGCTTAAATAGTGGTGAGGAGGCCATAGCAACACTGTTATCTGATGAACAGTTCGATGCTGTTGTGCTGGATATTATGATGCCGGTGACCTCTGGTTTGGATGTCTTGCGTGAGGTTCGATCTAAGCGTGATATTCCAATATTGATGCTGACAGGGCGAGGTGATGATATTGATCGTATCCTTGGTCTCGAAATGGGTGCTGATGATTATTTAGGCAAACCCTGCAATCCCCGAGAGCTTGTCGCTCGAATTAGGGCGGTGTTAAGGCGCAGCCAGCAGCAAACGGAGACAGCTCCTGCAGCATCGACTGTGGATTTGCATGGTATTTGTTTGGATAGCGGTGCTCGTTCGGTAACAGTTAATGGTAAGTCCCTGGTGCTTACCAGTGCGGAATTTAATGCATTGAAACTGTTGATGAACTCTGCTGGGGAGACATTAACCAAGCAGGATATTACTGAGCAAGTATTGAACAGAAAGCTAGAAGCATACGACCGTAGTATGGATGTACATATTAGTCGTATTCGTCAAAAACTGGCGGCTGAAGGTGTTAGTGATGTGATTAAATCAATACGTGGTGTTGGTTATCAGATGCTCACTGATAGTTAAGGTGTTATTAAAGAGGTGTCGTTAGATAGTGGCTTTTTTCCCCGGGTTTTATAAACAGGCAGGTAGCGCCGTTGGTTTTAGGCGCTTATTTTGGCGTATTTTTATCGCGTTTTGGTTAGGCGACTTAGCCATTATGTTTGCGACCGGCTATACCTTGATTCATAATTTTGAATCGAGCCAGTTTAGTAGTCGATACAAAACGGATATGGAACGGCAGGCAAATGAGCTTATTAAGTTCTATGAAGGTGGCGAGTCATTAAAGTCGCATAAAGATGTAGAAAAGCTGATACGAGGCCAAGATAGAAGCGATAATCGTGGCGGCCGTTTACAGTCGATGATTATTATTGATTCAAGTCAGCAGCAAATTTTTCGTTATCGCTTAAACCTCAATGATAAAGCAACTTTTCTTGAGCTGACTGTTGTAAGTGAGTCCGGAGACTCCTATCAAGTACTTGCTCAAAACCCAGTCATTCCTCGATTTTTTAAGCAGGCTTTGAATCGGTTTCAGACTTATCAGTTTGTTATTATTTTAATCAGTGCTGCCGTTGTCAGTGCTCTATTAAGCTGGACGATTGTTCGCCCGTTGAAGCAGCTAGGGTCCTATAGCCGTAGTTATGCCAGTGATCAAAGTGTCGAGGCAATGCCAGACAAACTGCTAAATCGTGGTGATGAGTTGGGCGATTTGGCGACAGATATCGAATTCATGGTTAATCAAACCGATAAAACCATGAATGCGCAGCAGCAATTATTACACGATGTATCCCATGAGCTAAGAGCGCCGTTAGCCCGCTTGCAAGCCTCTGCGGCGCTAATAGAGAAAAAGATACCTGATAATAGTTATACCGACCGAATTCATAACGAGTGTGGCCGTATTGATCAATTGATACAGCAAATTCTTAACTTTTCTAAATTAGATAAACAGCGTGAAGAAAAAGAACAATTTGATTTGGTGAGTTTAAGCCGCGCATTGATTGACAATATACAGTTTGAATATCCGCAAAGAACGATTTCTTGGCAGTGTAATGAACGGTCATTGCTTATCAATGGTTTTCCTGAATCCTTGTCGCAGGCGATAGAAAATATTATTCGCAATGCTTGTAAGTATTCTCCTGAAGATAGCGATATTGATTTTTCTATTGTTTCGGCGGGCAATAAAGTCATTGTTAATATTCGAGATCGTGGCGAGGGAGTGTCAGAAGGAGAATTGATGAAATTGCAGCAGCCTTTCTATCGGGCAGGTAATAAAATGCACACGCAAGGTTTTGGTCTGGGTTTGAGTATCGCGCAACGAGCGATTCAAAAACATAGCGGTGAATTAAAAATCAATAACCATGCTGATGGCGGATTGATAGTAACCATTGAGCTGCCTTCATAGCGCAATTTATAAAGCTAAGCCGTAAAATAAATCGATTAAATAATCAGCTGGCTTAGCTAACGAAATTATATTTTCTCGCTCGTAAATAAATCATCTTGTGTCGAATTTACACTGCTTTTGTAAAGTTGTGTAAAAATGCGAGAGAAATCATATTGAGTGTTATAGGATGCCCGTCCTATAAATACCAAATCAAAATTCAGTAGACTCATAAGTACTTGTTTACTGTGTAAATTTTATGATCATTATTTAAGTTTGGATGACTAAACATTATGGTTGATACAACTTCTCGATCTCCGTTAGCCTTTTTATTGAACAATCGTTTGTTAGTTGTTTTTTTATTAATTATTGCTGCGGTGGCTTATTATTTTTTAAAGCCTACAGCGAGTTATCAGACGACAACTGCACCAAGGATCAGTGCAGTTACACGAGGTGATATTGAAAATACGGTTACGGCTGCGGGTAAATTAACCTCTAAGGATTGGGTTGATATCGGCGCTCAAGTTTCAGGGCAATTAGAAACAATCCATGTTGAAATAGGCGATGTTGTTACTGAAGGTCAATTGTTGGCAGAGATTGATGCCACCGTGCAATTTGCGAAAGTTGAAGCATCGCGTGCAAGCCTTAATGCGCTGAAGTCGCAAGAGATTAGCAGAGCCTCAAAATTGGACTTGGCAAAACTAACCGCTGACCGTCAAGGTCGAATGATGAAAGAGCGTGCTACCAGTCAGCAAGATTACGATAATGCGCAGAATGCATTGATCGAGGCACAAGCTTCATTACTACAACTGGCAGCGCAGATTGCACAGAGTGAAGCCAGCTTGAGCAGTCTAGAGGCGGAGTTAGGCTATACAACAATCTACGCGCCTATGGACGGCACTGTTGTCAGTATTGCTGCTAAAGAAGGGCAAACATTAAATGCTAATCAACAAGCGCCAACTATTTTAACGATTGCTGATTTAGCAGTAATGACCGTTGAGGCGGAGGTGTCAGAGGCAGATATTGGCAAGCTGAAAAAGAATATGCCGGTTTATTTTTCAACCTTAGGCGGTGGTGAGCGTCGCTGGAATAGTAACGTTAGACAAATTTTACCTACACCTGTTACATCCAATAATGTTGTGCTCTATACCGTGTTATTTGATATTGATAATGCCGATAGCTCGTTGTTATCCGAGATGACTGCTCAAGTATTTTTTGTCACATCCTCTGCAAGAGATGTCATTACTGTACCCGTTGGTGCGCTGACCTATATTGAAGATGAGTCCGCGGCCACTAAAACAAATGATGTTGCCGCTACTGTGCCTGGCAATCGCTTTGCCGATCTCACCGATGAGCAGCGACAAGCGCGTATAAAAGAGCGTGCCGCTAATGGCGGCGGTCAGCGTGGCGAAGGTGGAGGCCGTAGAGGTGGCGGTGGTACTCAGCGTGCTTCAGCAGCCCCTGCGGTTTTTGAAAGTTCAGTGCCGCGTCGAGCTACAGTGAGTCGACAAATTGCTGAAGACGAATTTGAAACTGTTGAAGTGCAAGTAGGTGTGGCAAGCCGTATTTCTGCAGAAATTATTTCAGGCCTCAAAGAAGGTGATCAAGTGGTTTCTGGCATCATTCAGCAAACAGCAGTGACGGCGCAGCAAGCTACCACCACTAACACACGTATACCTCGTGGCTTCTAGTTCAGTATTATTTGGTAATTAAGATGATGAATGAAACTGAAAATTTAGAACAGCCACTGATTGAACTTGAAAATATCCGTCGTACTTTTGTGACAGGCGGTGGTGTTGAAGTTCATGCATTGAGAGGGGTTTCTCTCTCGATTTATCCCGGTGAGTTCCTGGCAATTATAGGACAGTCAGGGTCGGGAAAGTCGACCTTAATGAATGTGCTCGGCTGCTTGGACCGTCCAACTTCTGGTAGCTACCGCTTTTCTGGAAAAGATATTAAGTCATTTGATGCTGATGGCTTGGCGTGGTTGCGTCGAGAAGCCTTTGGTTTTGTCTTCCAGCAATACAATTTATTATCGACTGCTACAGCAGAAGAGAATGTAGAAGTGCCTGCTATTTATGCGGGGCTGTCACATGTGGAGCGTAGAAAACGCGCCAGTGAATTGCTCGAAAAGCTAGGCTTAGGCGATCGCATGGATCATCGGCCTAGTCAGCTTTCTGGAGGCCAGCAGCAGCGTGTTTCTATCGCTAGAGCGTTAATGAATGGCGGTAAAGTTATTCTCGCAGATGAACCTACCGGTGCACTTGATAGCCAGAGCGGAAAAGAAGTTATGGCATTGCTCGAAGAGCTTGCCCGCCTTGGTCATACCGTTATTCTCATTACTCATGATGCTGAAGTTGCAGATCACGCTGATCGTACTATTGAATTTCGCGATGGCGAAGTACTCAACGATAGTGGCTACCAGCCGAGTAAAAAAGCTGTCAGCAGTGATAATAAAGTTGATTTGACCAAGATAGATGAAGCTAACACCTCGAAAGCTATGATATCAGGCGCTGGTGAAGCGCTTCGTATGGGTTTGCGCTCTTTAATGGCAAATGTATTTCGTACCGTTTTAACGTTGCTTGGTATTGTTATTGGCGTTGCATCTGTTGTGGCTATGTTAGCGATTGGTGAAGGTGCGCAACAAGATATTATTGATCGTATCAGTTCGCTTGGTGTAAACATGCTGACAATTAGCCCACAAAATAGAGGGCGACCCGGACAACGTGGAGGTTCGGCAGCAACCTTAACCATTGAAGATGCAAAGCTAGTCCCTGACTCTATCAGCAATGTTCAATATGTTTTGCCCGAGATTCGATCTAACGCAACCGTTAGGCTCGGTAATCTTGATTATCAAACAACGGTAACCGGTACGGGTGAAAACTTACCCGAGGCTAGAGCGTGGCCCTTATCGGAAGGAGTGTTTTTTACTGAAGAGGATAGCGATGACTATACGCCTGTTGCTGTTTTAGGACAGACAGTAGTAGAAAATTTATTACCCGACGGCGGTACTATTATTGGTGAGTATATTCTTATTAAGAGTATTCCTTTTCAGGTCAT
>CALBVI010000190.1 GCA_937969395.1 uncultured Spongiibacteraceae bacterium
GTTGCGCGAGAAAAATATTACTATTTGCAACAAGGCTAGTTAAGTATTTAATATCTGAACGAAGCATAAAGTCTTTTTCATCGCGCCGTAATTGCAACATGCTGGCACGTAAGTTTTGATCGTTGAGGGGTTCAAGTTCACTCTCTATTTGGTGAACCGCTTCGCGAAGGCTGCCATAAAGTCCATCTTGTGAGTGTAGGCCGATTTCTTGCTGGGTGGACACTAAGGTCAGAAAGCTCTGTTTATAAGCTGTAAATTTCTCTTTCATTTTTCCAGCTGTGGCAGTATTTAGTCCGGCATTTATTTCAGATTCTTCTAAGAGAGTGACGGATTCAATGAGTGAGTTAAAGTTGCTTTCATAATCATCTTTATAGGTAAGATCATTGCGGGCAAGAAAGTCCTTTTCATTACGTCTCAGCGTTAACATTGATGTTTCTACATTGCTTATATTTAAGCTGACAGCACCAAATTTCTGTATTTTGCTTTGAGAATAATGGCTTAGAAGTAAGACACTAAGCATTGAAACAAACGTTAAACTACCAGCTAGTAGAAATTTATGTTTTATAGTTAACATAATTATCTTTAATCCCTTTAAAAATAGTTGTGAAGTGGCTTACTTATTTGATTGGCCGTTTTAGTATAGCGTTTATTTTTAGAATGGAAATATAATAACAAATGACCTCAGTGGTAATTGAGTAAGTATTAATATTTATGAGCGTTTAAGGTGTGGGTAGAATATTTCAGCTAGGCAAATAGTGGCTAATACTGCACATTAACCACTGGCGATATCAGTTATTAAAGAGGCTGTTATTAGTGTTCGAAGTTATAAGGTGGGGTCATATAGGTTTTGTAGCAGCTATTGGCAGGGCTCTTTAACCCACTCTATTAAATAATGTCTTTGTATGAATTCATTGTAGCCATTGTTGTTATATTCAGTTACTAAGGTATTCATTTCTTCAATTAAAGGGCTAAATTTACCGCCTTTTTTTGTCACCAAATAAACCTGCCGGAGTGGTTGGCCAATGTTGCTAAATTGTAGCTTCTGCTTGATGTTGTTTTGATGGGCCCAGATAGTAGAGGCAAAACGGTCGCTAATGAGATAATCGATTTTTCCGCTAATAAGGGCGGATAGTGCAACTTCAATTTTAGGGTAGTGCTCTAGAGTCACTTGCTGAGTTTGGAGATTCTCTGAAATAGCCGAACTGCTCCCCGGCACAGCATAAATACCTCCTTTATAAGATTTCAGTGAAGAAAAATTCCCGTCATAAATGAGGGTGTCCGCATGGGTGATCACGCTAGCATGATGATCGTATAATCGAATGCCTGTAAGAGTGTGTTCGAATTTATCGAGAATTATTTTTGGCATCACTAAAAAATCGATTTCCTGGCTAATCAGCTGCTGATATTTACGATTGAGTTGCTGATGTGGGTCGATTTGAGGTGATGGTATCCATTGATATTTTGTAGCGATATCTTTAAATAATTTATCCACAACGTGGATGATGGTTCCTGTCGATTCACCGCCTTTAACGCAGTTTAAAGCCCAGCGGTAAGGTGGAAGGTGTTCGACGTGATCGGAGACAAAGCTTATACGAGCAGTACTGACATCGTCAGCTAATAGAGGGGCTGGGCTTATGATTAATAAGTACAGCCAAATGAATCTTAGTTGTTTAAATTGCATGGCATTGCCGCTTTAAAATCAGACATGACAGTTTAAACCTTGTGAATACTGGATCAGTTGTTTTACCAACCTTATTGATACCGACCCTTAAGGTAAACCTATCGAGTTTATATTTGTCCTTAAATTTTGAAAACTGCGCTGCTGTGTTGCCTGATAAATTGATTATCGTTTTTATTTGTTACGGTAAAGCATACGTTGTTTTGGTAGGCATGAACATAGTTATGGTATTACTGTTGCGCGGGTGCTTTACCAGCTTGAAATAGAGGGTCTATCAAGTAAGCGCTTTTGTGCATAACTATTAATTTGTTGCTGTCTTGGTGTGTCGGCATGATGCCATTCTAGTATTTCAGGAAGACTGCGACCGCAGCCCATACAGACTTTCTTTTCATCAAGGCAGCAGTTTCTAATACAGGGGCTGCTACCAACGTCGACAGCTAAATTTGAACTCATATTTGTGTGCTCCTACCTATCTTGTTCGCTTAAAAATCGATAATAACGGTAAATAATTTAATTGCTTGCGTTAATTAGTTGAATTTATATTACTTGCTGAATCGGCTTTTTTCCTTGGTAATAGTACGCACTGGTAATTTTACCGATGACTATGATAAGTAGATCTTGGTGGCTAGGTAGTATGTTTCTCGGCAATGAAACAGTAGAATAGCGCCAGAGAAATTAAGTCAGAGATTAGGCGTTTATGTATACCGGTATTGTCCAAGGGTCTTTCGAAATTACAGAAATAGAGCGTAGGCAGGGGCTACATACGTTGCGAATGAACTTGCCTCAAATACTGCTTGAGGATTTGGCTATTGGTGCCAGTGTTGGCATCGATGGCGTGTGCCTAACCGTGACAGAAATTACCGCTGATAAAGTGAGTTTTGATGTTATGCAGCAAACCTTAGAATTGACGACTCTAGGCGGGCTGGAACAGGGAGATGTCGTCAATGTCGAGCGCTCAGCTAAACAGGGAGCTGAAATTGGCGGGCATATGATTTCTGGTCATGTTGATGGCTGTGTTGAAATAGTAGCC
>CALBVI010000191.1 GCA_937969395.1 uncultured Spongiibacteraceae bacterium
TATCTGCTCGCCATGGTTTGGTGATCTCGACAGCAATCCTGAAACTATCCAACAACAATTTGATACATCAGCTATACCCGCTGACCAAGCTCCAGCTCATGGCTTTGCTCGTAATATTATGTGGCAGCTTGATAACATCAATATTGACAGTGCAGAACTAACACAGTTAACACTTAGCCTCGATACGCAAGACAATGCGCCTAGCTATTGGCCCTATTCATGCCGATTACAATTAACCATTTCCATTGGTAAACAATTATCACTTAGCTTAATCGTTAAGAATAACAGCGAACAGGCACTCAGCTTTTCTAATGCACTGCATACTTACTTTGCCACGGGTGATATTCATCAAACGCAAATAACAGGATTAGAAAACCTGAATTACCTAGACTCTATTGATAACTGGCAAACGAAAACCCAGCAAGGCAGCGTCAGCATTGACCAAGAAGTAGATCGTATTTACCAAGGTACTGATAAACAAGAAACGAGCAAGACCGTCTCACTGATCGATAAACAGTGGCAAAGAGTTACCTCCATAACCTCACAGGGAAGCAATAGCGGCGTATTGTGGAATCCTTGGGTTGATAAATCAAAGCAGCTGTCGCAATTTAATGATGACGATTATCAAGCTATGCTTTGCTATGAAACCGCTAATGTTATGGAAGATTGCAAACTCATAGCCGCAGGTGATAGTTATACATTGGTGCTAACGATAGACAGCTCACCGCTAAACTAATTAGGGAAATAGCGGTAACTGTATACTCTGCATAGACTCAGTTTTGAATCGCACACCTAAACCTAACAACCTGACAGGCAAACCATTACCACGGGTAAATGCCTGTCGAAAAAGCTCCCGACAAACTGATATGCGAGGCGCTCCCTGAGCAATGCACTCTATAGTAGTGGATTGAAAGTTATTGAATTTAATTTTCACAAACTGCTTATTAACGCCATAGCCCTCTAACTTACCAAGCCGCTCTAATAACTGCTGAAACAACTCGGGCAATTGCTGTAAGCAATCCTCAATTGAGGGTAAATCGAGTGAATAAGTGTGCTCGACACTTAATGACTTGCGGCGACTACTGGTTTTTACTGGCCGATGATCAATACCATGGCTTAGTTGATGCAACCTCAGTCCAAAACTACCAAACCGCTCTGACAACTGATAAACATTTAAATCTCTCAAATCACCACAGTTATAAATCCCTAAGCGATGCATTTTTTCAGCAGTGACCTTACCAACCCCATAAATTTTAGTTACCGGTAACTGTTTGACGAAATCTTCGACCTCCGGCGGTGTAATCACAAATAAACCGTTAGGCTTATTCCAATCACTGCCTACTTTCGCCAAAAACTTATTGGGGGCAACACCGGCAGAAACGGTTATCCCTACTTCATCAAAGACACGCTGACGAATCTCCTCTGCTATCAAGGTTGCGCTTCCGCGACAAGCATCTGCCGCAGTCACATCAATAAAAGCCTCATCTAACGATAGCGGTTCGACCTCATCGGAATACTGATAAAAAATATCACGAATTTGCTGTGATGCCTGTTTATAAACCTCAAAACGATGAGGTAATAAAATAAGTTCAGGGCATAAACGCTTAGCGGTTGCCGTTGCCATTGCCGAACCAACACCAAAAACCCTGGCCTGATAATTACAGGTAGAAATCACTCCTCTTCGGTCTGCCGAGCCACCAACAGCAATAGGACGACCGACTAAACTAGGATCGTCCCTCATTTCTAATGCCGCAAAAAAACAATCAGCATCACAATGAATAATTTTTCTAATTAAGGTTTCGTCTTCACTCATTTTTTATCAATGCACACAATATAATCAAGATCCATCCGGTTGAATTGATCATCTAAATAAAATAAATCGCAAATAACTGTATATAAAAACAGTATATATTTTATTTAAAAAAAACATAGTGCTATTAAAGAGTAAATAACCACTAACTACGGGATCGGCAACCCGTTATAATTACCCTACATTAATTTCGGAGTTAGCTATGTCTCTTGGTACTTGGGATCCAAATTTACAAACAACAAATGCAACGACCATTGACAGCACACTACTTCATCGTTTTATTACAATGAGTAATAACAGCCAGCTAGAGCAATTAAGTGAATTATTGAGTGATGAAGAGAAGCAACAACACGCATCACTAATGAAGCAGGAACAAGCTAACTGGCAGCAAGTTGCTGAATCATTCAATAACCAGCAATTAGAAGACTTAATGCGTTTTTTTACTGTTGCAGAAAAGATACCCGGCTGGGAAGCAGCGGAAAAATCACCCGTTATTTGGCTAGGAAAAATATTGAAACAACGTGGAGTCGGTATTAATCGAGATTTAGCTATTTGGATTAAGCAACATAGCAATAATCAATACTTACCTCATGGACCATTGATGTAATTTTTCAAATCATCGTATATAACATTTTGTTCTAAATTAACTGTGATTAGCTATAACTAACACCAGTAAACCCAGCACGCTTAATTAATGATACTTATACATTAGAGTTAGCTACAGCAACGATAAAAACGGCAACGACACAAAAAATAGATTCAATGAAAAGCAGCATTACCCTACTAGGCGAAATGCTGCTGATAAGTAATCAATAATGACTACTGTCCTCGATTATTAAATTTTTCCATTTGCTCAGGTGTTGCCTTCAATTGATACTGTTCTTTCCACTGAGAATAAGGCATGCCATAAACTAACTCTCTTCCTTGTTCGTAATCCATTTCAACACCACGCTCTTTAGCTTCCGCAACATACCATTTAGCTAAACAATTTCGACAAAAATCTGCCAAGATCATTAAATCGATATTTTGCGCCTCTTTATGGTTATCCAAATGATTCAAAAAATGACGAAACACGGCGGCTTCGATCTCAGTGGTGACATCTTTAGCTACTTGTCCTGATTGAGTATTATTATCAATCGAAACATCTTTTGTTGGATCGCTCATCTTTTATCTCTCTTAAGTAGGCTGTTCAGAATTCATAATAAATACTAACAAAAACCATCATTCATGATTTGCATACGGTGATTTTACCTTATTGCTTATTCCACCGCACAACAAGAAACATTGTTTTTTTAGCCTTTCATTTATTTAACGAGAATATAATTTTTTTTGATCTTGTTAAAAATCAACGCAATAAAATCAATTCAATCGCTTAATTTTAAGAAATTAATAAAAAATATTACCATTTCCTATTAATTTCCTAATTTTTTACACGTTATTTCTACCATTCATTGTAAAAGCGGCTATAATTCGCTCGATTTTTCATTAACTTCTTAAGCTATTTTTAATTGAATAGTTTAATCAGATTTACTTTGAACCGATCTTAATTAACTCATCTACATTAAAGGGTACTTCCTCATGGCAGTAGCAAAAAAATCAGCAAACTCTGTTGCACAAATCGAGAAAGAAATTGCTCAACTTAAAGCTAAGCTTGCAAAAGCAATTGCTAAAGAAGCTACAGATGCAGCAGCTGCAATTAGCAAAGCTCAAAAAGCAGCCGACAAGACCAAAAAGACACTAACTGCTGCTAAAGCTAAATTAGCTGCCGCTAAAGCTAAAAAGACACCTGCTGCTAAAAAGCAAGCTGTAAGCGCTCAAAAAGTAGTTTCGGCTGCCAATGCTGCTAACTCAGCTGCACAAGCTGTTGTTAAAGCTGCAAAAGCTGCAAGTGCTGCTGCAAGTGCTACTGCTAAATCAGCCGCTGCCGCTCAGAAAGCTGAAGCTGCCGCCCAGAAAGTTGTTGCTAAAAAGAATGCCGCTCTTGCTAAGAAAGCTGCCGCTAAAGCTAAAGTAGCTGAGAAGAAAGCCGCTGCTAAAGCTAAAGTAGCTGCTAAAAAAGCTGCCGTTAAAGCTAAAGCCGCTGCTAAGAAAGCCGCTGCTAAAGCTAAATTAGCTGCTAAGAAAGCTGCTGCTAAAGAAAAAGCTGCTGCT
>CALBVI010000192.1 GCA_937969395.1 uncultured Spongiibacteraceae bacterium
GCAGCACCTGGGCCACCGCCATCACGACCAGCCTGAGATGCGAAGTTAACAATAGAACCACCATTAGGCATAGAAGGAACAACCGCCTGAGTAGTTAAAAATGTTGATGTCATATTTAACTGCATCACATGATTAAAAAACTCTTCATCCATTTCAGCTAGCCCTTTTCTCGCGACTAAGCCACCAACAACATTAACTAAAACATCGATAGATTCGCCATAAGCTTTCTTAGCTTCACTAACAAGTTGAAGTACATCAGCATTTTTAGTCATATCGCCTTTAACGATAATAGCTTCACCACCAGACTCTTTAATTTCGGCTAACACAGCATTTGCTGCATCTTCATTAGACATATAGTTGATAACAACTTTTGCGCCTTCTTTAGCTAATTTTAAAGAGACCTCTTTACCGATATCTCTAGCACCACCTGTGACAATTGCTACTTTATTTTGAAGCTTCATAATATTTTCCTAACTAGTCTATAAATTTCATTAACGTTTCAATTTTTAACAGTATTTTGGTATCAACAATCAAATAAACCTAAGCACTGCTTTAAAAAATAGTTTTCACAGCCTCTACACTCGGGGCTTTAATGGCTCAATTTTGGGACAAAGAATCCATATGCTGGCCATCGCAATGATCGCCAAGCCCGCACCAATAGCAAACGCTGGAGTATAGTTTCCTCCCGCCGTTAATATTGGAACCAAGGCCACAAGCCCTGCAGCGGCAAACTTCGCACACATACCCGCAATCCCAGCCAATGTTCCTACTGAGTTTGAACCAAACAAGTCTGCAGGTAGTACTTGCACACTACCAATTGCAGTCTGAAATCCAAACAAAATAACGGCCATCAAAATAACCGCTGTTGTAGGACCACCAGGATCAGCCATAGCAAGTAACGCGGGAAGCATCACTAGGCAACCTAAGGTAATAACGAATTTTCTAATCTTATTGGTAGACCAGCCTGCGTTGAACCTATTCTGTGACAGGAGACCGCCGAAAAAAGCACCAATCATAGCACCAACATAAGGAACCCAGCCATATATAGCTATTCCCTTAACATCCATTGAATAAACTTCTGCAAGATAGGTCGGAATCCAAAAAACGAAAAGCCACCAAATAGGATCAATTGATGCTGACGCAATAATCACACCCCAACTTTCTTTACGCGACAAAATTTCAGTGGTGCTCGGTTTATAGTCTTCATCGCTCTCAGTGCTGACAACATTATCTACTTTTTGGCCACTGAGTATGTACTCACGCTCTTCATCAGTTATCCAAGGGTGATTTTTAGGCGGGGCCTTTACTAAGACAAACCAAGGGATAAGCCACAATAAACCGATAAGACCGACAATAATAAAGATAGCCTGCCAGCTATAGTAAATTGCCAACACACCAATAATAGGAATTGATACTAATCCACCAATAGCTGCACCTGAATTAAAAATCCCCTGCGCTAATGCGCGCTCTTTAGTAGGGAACCACTCAGCGTTAGCTTTAGCTGCCCCAGGCCAGTTACCCGCCTCTGCAACACCTAAAATACTACGAAAAATACTAAGTGAAACAACCCCACGACCGAAGGCATGCAATGCCGTTGCAATAGACCAGAGACCGATGGATAACGCAAAACCTATACGAGTACCCACCCAATCAAAAATCTTTCCAAAAATTGCCTGACCAAAAGCATATGACAAAATGAAAAAAGTAGAAATTGTAGCGTAGATAGCCTTCCGCCCATCGATTGACATATCAGGATATAAATCTTCACCCATGCTCGTAGCCCAAAGCACGTTCATAGTTTGTCGATCGATATAATTAATAACTGTGGCGAGAGCAATTAAAGCTATCACCCACCAACGTAAACCTTTGAGTTTCATACTTTCTCCTCTAATCTAAATCGATCAATAAATAGCATCAGAAACATCGACTAATACCTTTTTCTTCTTTTTGCAGTAGTACAACTAAAGCCATTTATAATTAGGTAATCACCCTAACTAGCTTTTACCTTAAAAATGACAACCTTGCTTTTATTAATTTTCAAACAAGTGATAAAAGCCATCCCATTGATATTCTTTACCTAAAATCTCAGCTTCATGCGTTTTCTCACTGTCGCGCTCGTAAGAAATAGCTAACAACCATTCTTTGCCCTGACTATTAGCCAGCTTAACGAAGTCCATACCATTCTGATGATAATGATCTAAAGAACTAATCTGGCTGTAATTTTGAGTGGTATATTCTAGTGAAGGATTATATTCACCATGAGCCTCTAACAATGAAACAAAAGTATGATCGCCCTTACTTTTTACCCGCTGAATAATACCGCTCTCTTTTCTTAAATTGAAATTTTTATCATTGGCACCCAATTCAACAAAAAGCGCTTCTGAGCTTTCATCTGACAGAAAACTATACGTATAAAAACGATTATCTAACAACCATGTTACTTGTGAAAAATCGTCTTCTGCTTTACCTGAAGCTTTACGCCATAAATGTTGATAGCCATTACTAGCACCCAATGGTGCTAACTGATTATCGTCAGCATTAAAGGGGAAGTTTATATTAACGATATGACCCTGGTAATACAGTGGCAAATCGTATTGATGACTATCCTCCGAAACCACTTTGAATATATCTATCACCAAAGGCTGATCTAGATCGGGATCATCAAGTAATGCCATCGTGCGAATAAATTTAACACCCTCATAAGTATCAGACATTGAAGCAGCACTTATTTGGATATTATCCTGACTATCAAAAACAAGCGGATCTGGATTGTATTTTGAACCTACATCAACGTCACCACCAAAATGGCTAGTTTCATCAACAACGACGGTATTGTGCGCAATCGTTTGTTTTGCCCAAGTGTTATTTTCTGGCAAGTAATGGCCACCATATTTAGACTCAACATTTAAGAATCGTGCGGCACCATAGTCGGAAACTACTTCTTTGCCATTGTCATAATACAACCAACTCAACTTATCAAAATGGCCATGCCCCATCCCTTGAGAAGTATTTTTCATTACAAGCGCTTGATGCCCCTGCTCACTACCAGAGCGA
>CALBVI010000193.1 GCA_937969395.1 uncultured Spongiibacteraceae bacterium
CATCATATTTCGAAACCTATTATTATTGCTGCTTTACTGTACAGCAAGTTTTAGCTACGCGGATGACAAAAATGTAAAGTCTATCATGGTCGTTGGCGATAGCATTAGCGCGGCCTACGGCATAGAGAAAGATGATGGCTGGGTTGCCTTATTAGACCAGCATTTAAAAGAGAGCTACCCGCAAACAAACCATATTATTATCAACGCCAGCATCAGCGGAGAAACAACCGGCGGTGGATTAGCACGACTGCCGAAGCTATTAGAGCAACATAAACCTACTATCGTTATTCTTGAATTAGGTGGTAATGACGGTCTACGAGGGTTCACCATTAGCAATTTACGTAGCAATCTCAATAAAATGACTGAACTTGCTTTAGCCACTAATGCCAAGGTAATCATAGCGGGAATGCGTATCCCCCCTAACTATGGCACACGCTACACCAATCTTTTCTATGATAGCTTTAAGCTCACTGCTGAAAAATACCAGTTACCGCTTATCCCATTTCTATTAGAAGGTATTGCCACTAAACCTGAATTGATGCAACGGGATGGAATCCACCCCACAGCAGAGGGACAGCCATTAATTCTGCAAAATATTCTTAGTCAATTAAGCCAGGTTTTAAAATAACAGCTTATTTAGATCCTTTAAATTTAAAGCATCTAACCTTGCAGGAAAAGTAAACCAAAACCACAGACTTAAACAAAATAGCATTATTCTCTGCCCTTTTTAATATACAGTGCAACCTTTACTCCACAATCAACGTCATTGTCAGTATGAGCAAAATTGCGTCCCTTTTTAAAGGTAATTTATTTAATCAAAATATTGGAGATAGCTTCGAAAGCAGACTCGCGCCTCATCTTGAACGACTTTACAAACAGGCCTACCAATACACCGGCACCGCAACAGATGCTGAAGATTTGCTACAAGATCTACTGCTCGAACTTTACAGCTCGCCAAAAAAACTGCTGGATATTGAAAACTTACCCGCTTGGCTGAACCGCTGCCTTTACCACCGATTTATCGACCGCTACCGTAAAGAAAAACGCCAACCTCAACTCAAAAGTATTGATGACAGTGACTTAGAAAATGAACTGACCAGCAATAGTAGGCCAGACCATGAATACTTCCATCAGCAAATATTATCTTCTCTGCAATTACTCAGCGAACAACAGCGAGCTGTCATTATTCAACATGACATTAACGGCTACGCTCTCCCTGAACTAGCTGAAATGATGGACATACCGTTGGGTACGTTGAAATCTCATTTACACAGAGGCCGACAAAAGTTAAAAAAATGTTTAAGCCTGCAACCTTTACGGCAAGCTTATCGTCTCTAATTATAGAGAGCTAAGAGTATTAACATGAACTGCGAACAACTTGAACAACTCATTGATGACTTTCAACAAGGTAAGCTTGAGATAGCCCAGAAAAACCTTGCCGACGAGCATTTGAAAACTTGTCAGCAATGTAAACTTACCCTACTTATTCACAATGATTACAAATACCAGATGCAGACCTTTCGTGCTCCTGACCCTGAGCCAGGTGTAATTGGTAAGCTGATGCACAAAGCAAGAGAAGAGAATAAACACTACTATGACAGTCGACACAGGACCTTCACACAGGGCTTTATTGCAGCGAGTATTTTAGCGTTAGTTTTAATCGTAGGGCTTAACTCATTAAGTGCGATTGATAACACTGCAAACGTGATAGCGTCATCAACCGATACAACATCCTATCAACAAGTCGTTGTTGTTATCAATGTACCTACCAATATGCCGGGGGTTAGCTTAGCGTTGAAAATACCCGACTCGATTGAGCTTGATGGCTTCGATGGTATGAGCTTAGTTAAGTGGCAAGTTAATCTTCAACAAGGTGCTAACAAGCTTATTCTTCCCGTCGTAGTTAAGCCTGGCACTGATATATCACAACCCCTGTTTATTGCCGCCACTATTGGCTATCAAGATCAAGAGAAAGGCTTTCAACTACCCCTTGAATTTGTAACAGCGACCTTTAAAGATAATCGCCAAAGCTCGCCACCCACTAACGATATTCTGCCGGTGACAACGACATAATTCGGGAAGGCCCCTATTAATGAATGACTTGAAGTTCAGCACTATGACCATTAAATTACTTCCACTATTACCTGTATTAGCCATTTTCAGCGCTTTTGTTTCTGCTGACGACGATGTTAATTTAGATGACATTTCTATGTATATCGTTTCGGAAAGAATTAGCGATGCTAAAACAATTTTTTTACCCGCACGTGAAGCCATTGCTGACTACACGATTAATAATGACGATCTTACACAATTAGAAATTGATGCCGTTAAAGCTGAGAATAAAGCGCTAAGACTTGAAATAAAAAATTTGGCCGGACAGAGCGACATAGATATTAGCAGCGTTTCTCAGACCCATGATGAAATGCTTGCAACCCGCAATGAACAACAATCAGCCATTGCAGAAACTCGCACAGAAGGCAGAGAAAGCCGATCAGAAGCAAGAGAGAAAGTACGGGAACAAATTCGAGAGCAGCGTGAACAAAAAGCTGGTATTTCTCAAGCGACACAGCTTAGCGACTAACTGACTTACATCTCATTTATAGTAATTTATGCAAAATTTTTTACCTCTCCTACTCACATCAAGATTGAGCTACTTTCTTAGACACTGTACTATGAGTCCGCGCTTTTTGTTCGGATACGGACTCAATGATAAAAATTACAGCCTCATACAAATCCTACGACAAGACCTCTCTGCTTAGTCTATTTTTATACACTATTTTACTATTATCTATATCTGGAAATGTAAGCGCCAAAGATAATTATTCCGAAGCTACAGCGCTATTTGAAAAGCAAAATTACCAAGCTGCGCTAAATTTATTTCTAGCTGAAGAAAAAAACGGGAAAAGCAACAAAAGCCTGCGATACAATATCGCAGTGTGTTATTACAGGCTCGATCAATGGCAACAGGCGAACTATTATTTCGGCATCCTTCATCAACAATACCCTAGCGACGACGCGGTTATTTATAGCTATGCCATAACGCAAAAAAAGATCGGCCATTTATCACAGGCTAAAGATCTATTCTTAACCCTTGCACAATCCAGTAATTCGTTTTCCGCTGCTGCCAAAATTCAATATCAACAATTAAGCAGCACACCCCTTCCTAGCTATGCCATAGAGAATAGCAACTGGGTAAACAGCGCTAATATCACAATGGGATCCGACAACAATGTCATCAATCCATCTGACATTAGCGCCAGCGAGAGAAGCGATACATTTATTGAAACATTATTAAGTAGCAGCTGGACCAGCAATCAAAAAAATGACTGGCTAATTGATGGGCTTGCTTACTTTTCTCGTTATACCGACGTCAATGATTATGATATTAACTTAATCAATATTGGCATTAAAAAACAGCTGCCTTCGAACTATGGTGAGTGGTCTATTGGCAGCCGAGTGGAATCATCTCAACTCAGTGGTGACAACTATTTGCGTAGTTTTATGATTAATACGCGATTTAATTATGAGCGCGAAAACGGCAATAGCTGGAATTTAACCTACCGATCAAAATTCATTCATGATTTAAATACTAATTACCGTCAGCTCGCAGGAAAAAGCCAACTCTTTCAATCGGATTATACAATACTCACAAATAAGGGATGGCGCTGGCGGCTCAGATATCAGTGGACCTATGACAATCGCAATGATTTAACAACCAGTGATGAATTTTACAGCTACTCGGCAGCACGACATGCTATCGACAGCTATTGGCTTTATTCCAAAAATAAATCGACATATACATTCAAACTAAACTATCGCCACAGCAATTATAATGACGATCATATCTTTAATGACCTAGGTATTATTCATCGCAAAGATAATCGATTAACACTGTCTATGCGCTATGCTTGGAAATTGTCTAACAACTTAGAATTTAATACCGAATATAGCTATAGTGATAACCGCTCATCCATTAAGCAATACGAGTACGATCGCACTATTATTATGCTAGGTATTAGTTGGCTTAATTAACAAAATACTTAAAATCATATCCGCCACAAGAAAAATCAACTGAGTTCCTCAATCAACAACTCTCGCTCTTTCCAATCAGGCATGACCGCGGATAATAATTGATAAAACTCAGCACCATGATGAAAAGCTTCAAAATGACACAGCTCATGAGTAATAACATAATCAGCACACGCTATCGGCATTTTCATCAACATCAAATTTAGCGTCACCTCCCCTTTACTTGAACAACTTCCCCAGCGTCGCCGCATTTTACGAACAGTTATTTCCGGCATAATATATTTATCTTGAAACCAATCAGGAAAAGTTTCAAAACAAGCGAATAAACGTTGCTCAAAATAGTCTTTGGCTTGTGATCGATACCAGCTCTCTAGGGCTCTTTGTATTTGCTCCGCATTATCGGGGTCGCGGACTTTTATTAAAAAATGATCATCCAAAAAATTAACACTAGCTCGGTTTGCCATTGAAATAGCTAAAGGATAACGCTCACCTAAATAATAATGACGATGCCCATTCGCAAACTGTGGTACTTGCGCTAATTTTTTAATCCTGCTACGTCTCTGCTTAACAACCCATTCAATGCGCTGCTCAACAAATTTTACTATCTCTTTTTTGGCCACCCACTTTGGCGCGCGCACTTCGACACTTGCATCATCTAATACATGCAAAGCCATAGTTTTACGACGTTGACGCTTAATCACGTAATCGAAACTCGCTGACTTATCGATATCAAAAGCCTGCTCTACAGTGGCCATACTTTCGGACATATTCAAACATTAGCCTCAGCATGGCTACATATCACATCAATAAACTCATTACCGTACTTATCTAATTTACTCTGCCCAACCCCGGTGATTGTCAGCATATCCATTCGTGACATTGGTCTATGCTCTAACATTTCTTTTAATGTAGCATCATGAAAAATAACATAGGGCGGTACATTAAACTCATCTGCCAATTGCTTGCGACAAGCTCTTAACTCATCCCAAAGTGTTTGATCCTCCGGCATGACCGCTGTTTTTCTAGTTGACTTTTTAGTTAGCTTATTAGGCGCATCAACAATATCTTTACGTAATGATAAAGATTTCTCGCCTTTTAAAATAGATCGACACTGATCCGTTAATTGCAATGCACCAAAACCTTCAACATCAACACGCAGCAAACCTCTCACTACTAGCTGCCTAATTACCGATCGCCACTGCGCCTCACTAATCGTTTTACCAATACCATAAGTGCTTAACTGTTGATGACCGAACTGTCTGATTTTTTCATTGTCTTTACCTAGCAACACATCCAAAACATGCACGACACCAAACCGTTGACCTGTTCGGTAGATACAAGACAGTACTTTTTGCGCGGCCTCAGTGGCATCCCAGGTCTCAGGTGGAATTTGACAATTATCACAATTACCGCAGTGGTCAGGCGCCTCATCATCAAAGTAATTTAATAATACTTGCCGGCGACAACCTGTCACTTCACACAAACCCAACATCGCATCAAGCTTATGCCTTTCTGAACGTTTAAACTGCTCAGACGCATTAGAGCCCGCCTGCATTTGCTGTAAGCGCACAACATCCTGCAAACCATAAACCATCCAAGCCTCAGCGCTCTGACCATCACGCCCCGCTCTTCCGGTCTCTTGATAATACGCCTCAATACTTTTCGGCAAATCTAGATGCGCAACAAATCTGACATCAGGCTTATCAATACCCATACCAAAAGCGATTGTTGCGACAATAATGACGCCATCTTCACGTAAAAAACGGCTTTGATGATAGGCCCGCATCTCTGCACTTAATCCTGCATGGTAAGGCAATGCGGTAAAACCTTGGCCACTTAGCCATGCAGCAGTACCTTCTACTTTCTTACGTGACAAGCAATACACAATCCCTGCCTGTTCTTTGCGCCCTTGCAAAAATGCAAGCAACTGTTTTTTTGCGCTGGTTTTGTTAGCAATCGCATAGCGAATATTGCTGCGATCAAATCCACTAACAAAAGATTGAGCACCGACTAATTGTAGGCGTTGAATAATTTCTTCACGGGTCCGCTGATCGGCCGTTGCCGTTAAAGCAACACGTGGTACCGAAGGAAATTGATCATTCAAAATATTAAGTGATAAATAGTCCGATCGAAAATCGTGTCCCCACTGCGAGACACAATGGGCCTCATCAATAGCAAACAAGGCCAACTCACACTGGTGTAATAGCTGTAGCGTTGACTGCTGTATCAAACGTTCTGGCGCCAAATACAACAAGTCTAACTGGCCATCACGCAACTGCTGTTCGATTAATTGCTGCTCACTAAAAGAGAGCGTCGAATTTAAGAAAGCTGCATGGACACCTACCTGCTGCATTGCATCGACCTGATCCTGCATTAGCGCAATGAGCGGCGAAATAATTATCCCAACGCCGTTACGTAACAGAGAAGGAATTTGATAACACAGAGATTTACCACCGCCCGTAGGCATTAACACTAAAGCATCACTGCCCGCTACAACAGCATCAATAATATCGGCTTGATGGCCACGAAAACTATCGTAGCCATAAATTTCTTTTAAAATGTCTAATGGAGTATTTTGCATGACCGCATTATACCTATAAGTACTGAGGCATCGATTTTATACGGCTATTTTTTACAGCTTAAAC
>CALBVI010000194.1 GCA_937969395.1 uncultured Spongiibacteraceae bacterium
CATCACTAACAAGAGAGAAATCATTACTAAGGCAATCATTAAAGATGATGAGATTTTAGTCTTAGGCGGTTTAATCAGCGACGAAGAAACTGAAGTGATAGAAAAAGTACCGTTTTTAGGCAGCCTACCTCTTGTAGGAAAACTCTTCAGCAGCACAGGAAAAAGTCATAGCAAAAAGAATTTAATGATTTTTATACACCCAACTATTTTAAAAAATGAAGAGCACAGCAGACAAATAACACAGCGACGCTACAACTTCATGAAAGACCTACAGCAGCAGGTTCAAGATGATAACTGGAAAGTAGAAACCAACGGCAGCACAGTAATGGAAGATTTTAATACATTCTCTCCAGCTGACCGCCAAAAAGAAACTAACTAGCTATCAAAAATTAATGATCAAGTATTTCAAGCAATTTTGACTCAAGTCTTTTTCGAGTAATAGGCTTAGAGAGATGATAGTCCATACCTGAATTTAGGCACTTATCAACCTGCTCTTTTAATGCATGAGCAGTCAACGCACAAATAGTAACCCTCGGCTTATTGTTTTCTTTCTCCCAGACTCTCATTTTTTTTGCAGCCTGATACCCATCGAGTATTGGCATCTCACAATCCATCAAAACAAGATCAAAAGATTGATTCTCACGCTTAAATACAGCAAGACATTCTTGACCATTTTTCGTCACACAAAAATCAATATTAAAACCATCCAACATAGCACTAATAATTTGTATATTAATAGGGTTGTCTTCAGCTAAAAGAATATTCAAGCCAGCTAGTTTCTTTACCGCTTTCATTTTCTTTGCGATGGGTTCAGCGGCAGGCTTAGCTGCCTCAGCAAGCGTGAGATCAACATAAAATGTCGAACCCACACCCTCTTTACTTTCTAAGTGAATTTCGCCATCAAATAACTGAACTAGTTTTTTACAAATCGAAAGCCCTAAACCAGTACCACCATATTGGCGAGTTGTAGAGAGATCAGCTTGTTCAAATTCGTTAAAGATTATTTCGCACTGATCCGCAGCTATGCCAACCCCAGTATCAGTTACTGAAAATGTAATCCCAGCTCTGCCTCGCTCAAACGTATTTAATAACACTGACAGTTTAATCTTACCATTGCTGGTAAATTTAGACGCATTGCTCATTAGATTGCCAATAATTTGATGAAGGCGAGTAGGATCTCCCCTAAGCCATACAGGCATATCTTTATCAACAAAACTATCAATCTCAACATCATCATTATTCTGTAGGCGATAAGGTGCTAATACTGAATCAACAAAATCATAAATATTAAATGGAATATTTTCTAACGCTATTTTTCCTTCATTTACTTTTGAAATATCTAAAATATCATTAATAACAGTTAATAATGTTGTCGCAGAAAAATTTAACGTTTCTAAGTATTTCTTCTGCTGTACAGTAATAGCGGTATCTAGCAACAAATCCGCAACACCAACAATACCATTGAGTGGGGTTCGTATTTCATGGCTCATATTGGCTAAAAACCGGCTTTTTGCCTGCACAGAATCTAGCGCTTGCTCTAAGGCCTGCTCTTTTTCACTTAGCATTTTTAAAACTTTTTCATTACTAGTCACATCGATTAAGGTGACAACATACCTAACAGCTCCATCTTGTTCACGAGATAAAGAAACTGTCTCTTCAGCAAAAAAATGATCACCATTTTTTCTTTCGCTACTTATTAATCCCTGCCAGTATCCATACATCTCTACTTCTTCCAAAATGGCCTGACAGTAATAATCCTTACTGTTCTTAGCATGCAATATAGACAGAGGCTGATTAATTAATTCTTGATAGGTGTAACCACAAATTCGATTAAAAGCTGGGTTGGCATATTCAATAATACCTTCGTTATCAGCAATCAAAATACCCATTACTGTGGATTCAAAAATAGACGCACTAACCTGTTCACGCTTTTTAGAAATATCTTTTTCAATTAACACCTTAGCAAGCTCTGCAGCCTCTTCGATTAATTGAATGTGCCAGGGCTCGGGCAACTGCGGCTCGTTATAATAGAGTGCAAAGGTTCCTAATATAGTATCTCCCTGTAGAATTGGCTGAGACCAACAAGCTCGCAAGTTGGCCGCTAATGCCAGTTCTCTAAAACCACTCCAATATGAATCAACCGCAACATCTTCAACCACAACTCTCTTGCCAATAAAGGCGGCGGTACCACATGACCCCTCGCCAAAGCCAATAGCACAGCCACTAATGGCCTTATTGTAGAAATCAGGCAGGCTAGGAGCTGCACCTTGATATAGGTGCAATTTATCAGGACTTAATAATTGAATCGAACCAAGCATCCCCTCTGCCACACTTTCTATGACATGAACAAGCTCGTTCAGGGTAATTTTTAAAGGGGCATCACTCGTTAATAATTTTAATAACGTAGAGTGATAAGAATTCAGCCTATAAGAAGGACCAGGGCGTCCGTTCTTATCGGAGAAAGTGTTGGCTATGCTATCGGTTGAAACATCCATAATTTGCCGACCTCACATTACATCGAGATATATTATTCAGATGACTAATATATCTCGTGCAAGTACTCAATCTAAAACTATAAATTGAGCACCAAGTAAAACAAAGCCAATGAAAAAAGTAAAGTTACCTTTTTAAAATAGAACATTCTTAAATTATCATTCAGTAAGGCTACGGTAGTAGTCACCTTACTCAGAGTGACTACTCGATCTCCATCCTCACTATGTTTGCACTTCGCTCAATCCAGAAGATCTAATTAGCCTTAAAAACAATCGACGCAAGGATTGCTGAACATCATTTAAGATAATATATAAACATGGCACTAAGATCAGCGTAATTACCGTGGCGAACAAAATGCCGAAAGCTAGTGATATCGCCATAGGAATAACAATTTGAGCCTGTAAGCTTCTCTCAAATAGTATCGGGGCCAACCCCATAAAGGTTGTTAAAGAAGTTAGAATAATTGGCCTAAAACGTCGCTGACCTGATTCAATAACTGATGCCATTAGTGGCTTACCTTCCGCACGATTTTGGTTAACAAAATCTACCAAGATCAAACTATCGTTAACAACAACGCCCGATAGAGCAATAATCCCACACATCGATAAAACACTAACCGCATGACCCAATAGAATATGACCAACAATGGCGCCAACAATGCCAAAAGGGATAATAGACATGATTAATAAAGGCTGCATATACGATTTAAGCGGAATAGCCATTAATGCATAGATGACAAACAGAGCAAAAATAAAGCCTTGAGCCAAACTTTGTACTGCATCTTGCTGCTCTTTAGATGCACCTTCCAAACGGAATTGAACCGAAGGATAACGCTCCAATAGTTCTGGGATAAAATTTTCCTGGATATCCGTCGCCACTTCATTCGGATCAATCAAACCTTTATCCGCTTTAGCAGTAACAGACAGCGACCTACTGCCATCGACTCGAATGATCGAGCCATAACCCTCAGCCATATCAATGTCAGCAACCTCAGAAAAAGGTACTTCTTCGCCCGCAAGCGTACGAATACGCATATTTTCTAAATTACCAATGGAGTTACGCTGCTCTTTTGGATAGCGCACCATGACCTTAACTTCTTCATCGCCACGCTGCACCCGCTGCGCTTCTGCGCCATAAAAGCCATACCTGACTTGTGTCGCCAGCATATTTAACGTTAACCCTAAGGCTTCAGCATTGGGTTTAATATTTAAGCGGATTTCATCACTGCCGCCACTAAATGAATCATTAATGTCCGCCACACCACCATAGGTACCCAAATGAACTTTTAATTCAGTCGTCGCTTCGCGCAAGGCAACTAAATCTTTACTATTAAATTCAAAATAAATGTCGCTGCCACCACCGGGGCCGCCTTCGGAACCAATAGAGAAAGATTTGACGCCGGGAACTTCCGGCATCGCATCGCGCCAGCGTTGCTGAATTTCAAAAGCATCAATTTCTCGAGTTTCAGCCTTCGTTAATTCAGCTAATACTTGACCACTAATATTACCTGTTTCATACGCTAGTGAATGTTTAACCGCATAGCCACCAGATTCATCTTTAAACTGTTCGTCCATTACATACAAAGATTCTAAGACCTGTTTAATCGCTTTATCCCGCTGAACAATTGATGAGCCAGGCTCAAGGCTAATACTCGCGGTAACAAAATCGCTCGGTATATTGGGGAAAAACACGAAACGTACAAAACCACCACCAAATAGCCCAACAGTTATCAGCAGCAAAGCAATAAATGTAGCTAAAGTAACATAGCGATGTTTGATCGCTTTTTCTAAAAAAGGCAGGTATTTATTGCTAATAAAAGCTTTAATGCCTTCACTAAAGTAATCTCGAAACCGCTGCAGACGATTAGCCTTACTAGGGTCATAAGGTTTATCTTTCATATGAACCAAGTGCGCGGGCAAAATAAGCTTTGACTCGACCAAAGAAAAAACCAGACAAATAATAACAACCCAGCCAATGGTTTTCCAGATAACACCGAAAGTACCTGTCACTAACAGCATTGGTACAAAAGCGGCTATTGTTGTTAACACCCCAAAAGTTGCCGGCATAGCGACACGCTTAACACCTCTAATAACATTGTCTACGCTATGACCATACTTATCTATTTCGTAGTAGGCGGACTCACCCATAATAATGGCATCATCAACCACAATACCTAGTACTAGGATAAAACCAAACAAACTAATCATATTGATGGTGACATTTAAAAACTCAAGCGGCATAAAAAATAACGCCCCAAGAAAACAAACGGGTAAACCGACAATTACCCAAAAAGCTAATCGCAATTTCAAAAACAATGACAAAACTAAAAAAACCAGCAGCGCACCAAAAAACATATTACTTAACATCATATTTAAGCGATCAGCCAAGTAGAATGAACTATCACCCCAGGTATCAGCATTAATACTATCGGGTAAGGTTTTACTTTTTTCAGTGAGATAGGTGTTGACTGTTTTCGAAATTTCTAAAGAATTTTGATCACCTACAGCATCAACACGAATATTAACCGCTGGTTTTTTATCGAATAAACCAAAGGTATTATCTTCGGTAAAACCATCGTTAACGGTTGCAATATCACCTAACAGCAATCGAGTTCCGTCTTTGCGAGTCTGCAATACTAATTCTGAAAATTCCCGTCCGGTATAGGCCTGCCCTTTTGCCCGCAGTAAAATATCACCCGACTCTGATTTAATAGAACCTCCAGGCATATCTATTGATGAACTTCTAATCGCGCTAACAAAATCAGTAAAGGTTAAATTATATTCCTGTAATTTTGCTTCAGAGATCTCAATAGAAATCTCATAGTCCCTAGCACCAACTACCGCAACAGAAGATATGCCTGGCAGATTAGCGAT
>CALBVI010000195.1 GCA_937969395.1 uncultured Spongiibacteraceae bacterium
GAACGAGTATCTTCACGTTTATTCGTGGTGAAGCCTACCTGATTATTAATAACAATATGAATAGTGCCGCCGGTTTTGTAAGCCCGGGTCTGAGACATCTGGAACGTCTCCATCACTACACCTTGACCAGCAAAAGCAGAATCACCATGCAGAATAACCGGAACCACCAAACCGCCATCAGGATCATCACGACGATCTTGGCGAGCTCTCACCGAGCCCTCAACCACAGGTGCACCAATCTCTAAGTGAGACGGATTAAAACCTAAGGCGATATGAACTTCACCACCAGGTGTCGATACATTTGAAGAAAAACCTTGGTGGTATTTAACATCGGCACTGCCGACGTAGTCAGCACGACCTTCAAATTCAGCAAATAAATCAGCAGGGTTTTTCCCCAACACATTAACCAGCATATTTAAGCGGCCACGGTGAGCCATACTGATAACAATTTCTTTAGCTTTATACGAACCAATTCTCTGAATGATGGAGTCCATCATTGGGATAAGACTTTCACCACCTTCAAGACCAAAGCGCTTCACACCTGGATACTTAGACGCTAACGACTTACCCATGCCTTCGGCAGCTGTAAGCCGCTCCAACAAGTGTTTTTTAACATCGGCATCATAATCTGGTTTTGAGCGCACACTTTCCATGCGCTGTTGAATCCACAAACGCTCTTCCGTGGCAACGATGTGCATAAACTCAGCACCAATACTGCCACAGTAAGTTTGCTCTAAAGAATCTACAATCTCTTGCAGTGTTGCCTGATCTTTACCTATGGACAGACTGCCCGTTTGAAATGATGTGTCGAGATCGGCAGCTGTAAGCTGATAATAGTGTAAGTCCAAATCAGGAACAATTTCGCGCACCCACAACCCTAACGGATCGAGTTTGGCATGCTGATGTCCACGCTGACGGTAAGCACTGCACAGCTGAATAACACCAACTTGCTTGCGTTCATGCGCTGTCACCGCACCACCGGAATCAAGAGATTGCGGCTTAACACGCTCTTTCGCTAACTGAGCAAATTGCTGGCGAATAGCCGAGTGCGGTACATCTTGGGTGACAACACCTTCAATATTCGGCAATTGCTCAAAATAGGTACGCCATTGCGCAGGAACGGCAGAGGGGTCAAGCAAGAAAGTTTCATACAGTTCTTCTACATAAACTGCATTACCACCAGAGATATGAGAGCTGCTCCATAGCTGCTCCATTGAGCTGTTTTGCATTACGTTTCCTCTATAACAACAGCGCTAGCACGTCGATTAAGATTTGCTTCCGAGTAGGTCACAAGTAGTCATCATGTTCTTAATAACGACTAATTATCTTAATGGTTAGCTCGGGGGTTACCCTTTCTATTGTTTGAATGAATTCAATCTATACTCAGTCACACACCCGTATGACTGTTAAAAGTAGGTACAGCTAATAAAATTAAACTGTACGTACTTTTTATACCTAGGAACTTTGTATAACTAGAAACAATCTAGACTCAAATCTAGGCTTAATCAACTGTAGACAAAAATCATTTAAGTAAATGCATGCTATTTCATGCACTTACCATTAGAACTTAAATAAAAATATGAGCTTTTGGCCCTACTTTTATTGTCTCTACAAAAAACTATGTCGCTCGATTTAAGAGCATATTACGAATATGACCAATCGCTTTCGTTGGGTTCAATCCTTTAGGGCATACATTTACACAGTTCTGAATACCGTGGCAACGAAACACACTAAAAGGATCATCTAAATCAGCCAAACGCTGTTCGGTCGAAGTATCACGACTATCAGCTAAAAAGCGATAAGCCTGCAACAAACCCGATGGGCCAATAAAACGATCCGGATTCCACCAAAAAGATGGGCAAGCCGTAGAGCAACAAGCGCACAAAATACACTCATACAGACCATCAAGCTTTTCGCGCTCTTCCGGAGACTGTAAACGCTCAATCGCAGGCGCAGGCGTATTGTTGATTAAGAATGGCTTAACTTTTTCGTATTGCTTGTAAAACAAGCCCATATCAACGACTAAATCACGGATAACTGGCAAGCCAGGCAGCGGACGTAAAACCAATGTTTTACCGCCCTTAAGCGCTTCTGACAACGGCATAATACAAGCCAAGCCATTTTTACCATTGATATTCATACCATCAGAACCACACACACCTTCGCGGCATGAACGACGATAAGCCATCGTTGTATCTTCAGCTTTAATTAGCTCAAGAACATCAAGCACCATTAGGTCTTTACCACCGGTATCGACTTCCAAATCCTGCATATAAGGTTCGGCGTCGGTTTCCGGGTTATAACGATAAATACTTACTTTTAACATTGATCTGTATCCCCTTACTCTTAGCCTAGTAGGTGCGAACTTTTGGTTCAAACGTAGGTACTGTTTTAGGTTTGAAATTTACGCCACGCTTACCAACGCTTTTATCTCCCGGGAAGTACACCTAGTGACAAAGCCAATTAACATCGTCTCGATCTTCAAAATCTTCACGTGCATGCGCACCACGACTCTCTTTGCGCTCTTCCGCAGCAATCGCCGTTGCTTCAGCAACCTCAAACAAGTTATGCAATTCCAGAGCTTCAATGCGAGCTGTGTTATAGGCATTACTCTTATCTTCAAGATACGCATTTTCAATACGAGGACGCAGTTCAGCTAACTTCTTAATACCCTCCTGCATAAAGTCACCACGGCGGAATACGCCAAAGTGATTTTGCATAATGCTCTGCAGCTCTTTACGCAAATCAGCGACTTTTTCGCCACCTGTTGTATTATTCAACGCCGTTAAACGTGCCGCCGCTTTTTCAATGTCAGCATCAGTAGCATCTTTCATATCGATGCCTTCTCTTAAAGACTTCTCAATATGCAAGCCTGACGCACGACCGAATACAACCAAATCCAACAGTGAGTTACCACCCAAGCGGTTAGCACCGTGCACCGATACACAGGCGACCTCACCACAAGCGTACAAACCGTTAATGATTTGATCATTGCCTTCCGCATCAACAGTCAACGCCTGACCATCAACATTAGTTGGAATACCGCCCATCATGTAGTGACAAGTAGGCACAACAGGAACTGGCTCTTTAACTGGATCTGCGTGAGCAAAAGTACGAGATAATTCACAAATACCTGGCAGACGGCTCTCAAGAACCTCTTCACCAAGATGATCAAGTTTCAAATAAACATGATCACCATCAGGACCGCAACCGCGACCTTCTAGGATTTCTAATGTCATCGAACGCGCAACAACGTCACGACCCGCCAAGTCTTTGGCATTAGGT
>CALBVI010000196.1 GCA_937969395.1 uncultured Spongiibacteraceae bacterium
AAAACAATTTTCAAGCGGTACAGTCGAAAATTACGTATTACTTTTTTGTAAAAAAAAGCAACTAACTATCTTCTGGTACACATACTACTCCACCACGTAGACTTTAATAAAATCGCTATAGGCACTAGATGTAGGGTATAGAGTGCTGCCATTATTGATATTTGTTAAATCAAAAATGTAACCTTCAGCACCAATTTCTACGGAATATTGAATATATCCCCCATCATCTAAATTTGGCGCTATATCAGTTATCATCTCAGAGCCTGAAAAGTTCAAGTCAGTATCCAATGAAAGTACAGCTGATAGTACATCACCACCATGATCATCAAGAAGATCACTTAAAGGCTTATAATATATGGTTTTGCTCCACTTATAAGTCAGCACAATATCAGGATGATAAGGTGTAAAGTCACCAAAAGCTTGAATATCAAAAGCTTCACCAGCTCTTACCTCAAAATTCTCAGGTAAATCTACAGAGACAATTATATTATCGGGTTTTTCACTAGCCCCACTTCCAGATTCACTGCCGCCACATGAAATCAAGAAAAAAATTAATGGAATGTGAGCGATTTTAATTAACGTTGAAACTTTCATCGATTTTTCTCAATTGACCCTATATCACTTTGACATCCTATTTGGATATCAAAAAATCATAAATATTAAATTATATTAATTCGAAGGGATTGAGATATTTACACGGAAGTGATTTTTTTCAAAAAGAGCCTATCCCTGCCCAACACGTTCAATCCCTGCTGCTAGATCATTCTATAACGATCATAAGTTGCTGGCTATAAAATTGAATAACTCAACTTAGGGTTCAACAAAGCCGATAATTTCTGCTCCTATCAATTTCAAGGCAAAAAAAAGCGGAGAATGCATAACATTCTCCGCTTTTAATTTGTGTATCAATTAGCCAGCCATTCCGCTCAACCAATAAACAACAGTAATAACTACTAGTGTTATAACCGCGGTAGCTGCAATTGCATCGTTAATTCCATCATCATATTTTGATTCTTGCTGCTCAGACATACTGTGTTTCCCATATAAAAATTAAGACTAAAACGTTAAAATTGATACTGATAAATTGATGGCAAGCATTATAGCAGCAATTAAGCACGCATAAAGCCTTTGTGCATTATTCGATCTACCCAGACTATAAACTAAGCCATCAGCTAACATAGACCTGAGCGCCCCTATGTTCGACACCAATCAATGCCTTACCACTCTATTTAAAGATTTTCTATATCGGCAATTCCGATGGAATTTAGGTAAATAATCAGTGACTTTACTCGCTCGAACTGCGCATTTTTAGTATCATCCGCCACCATCTTAAACAGCAAAGAAAGTTACAGTATGTATATTTACGACGAACATGATAAAAAACTCATTGATGAGCGCGTTAATCAATATCGCAGCCAAACTGAGCGCTACTTAGCCGGCGAACTCACTGAGGAGCAGTTTTTACCATTACGCCTACAGAACGGCCTTTATGTTCAGCGCCTTGCGCCTATGCTACGTATCGCCATTCCTTATGGCACTTTAAACTCTACTCAAATGCGTAAGTTGGCCTCTATCAGCCGTGATTATGATAAGGGCTATGCGCATGTCAGTACCCGTCAAAACCTACAATTAAACTGGCCACAGCTAGAACAAGTGCCTGATATTTTGGCTGAACTAGCGTCAGTAGAGATGCACGCTATTCAAACCAGTGGTAACTGTATTCGCAGCACAACCAGCGATCAGTTTGCCGGTGCCGCAGCGGATGAGTTAGAAGATCCACGTCCCTACTGTGAAATCATTCGTCAGTGGTCAACCTTTCACCCTGAGTTTGCCTTTTTGCCGCGTAAATTTAAGATTGCTGTCTGTGCGTCAGCATCAGATCGCGCTGCCATTCATATGCATGATATTGGTGTTGAAGTTGTGCATAACGACGCTGGCGAAACAGGCTTTCGTGTTTTAGTCGGCGGGGGCTTAGGTCGTACGCCGGTTATAGGTACTGAAATCACGCCATTTTTGCCCAAGCAGCATTTGATCACCTATTTAGAAGCTATTTTACGTGTCTACAATCAATTGGGACGCCGCGATAACAAATATAAAGCGCGCATCAAGATTTTAGTGAAAGCCACAGGCATTGAAGCCTTCCGCGAGAAAGTTGAAAAAGAATGGGCCTTCCTAAAAGACGGACCATCAACGCTGACCGAAGCAGAATTTGATCGTGCCAAAGCATTCTTCGTATCACCTGATTATGCAACAATCGATGATGCAGCAGCTGAAGCAACATTAGCCGAGCAAGCCGCCGCTAACCCGGCATTTGCTAACTGGTTGAAGCGCAACATCAACGCTCACCAAGCTCCCGGATACGCCTCTGTTACCCTATCACTGAAGCAGACAGGCTATGCGCCCGGTGATATGACGGACAAGCAAATGGAAGCGATTGCCGATATGGGTGATCGGTTCACTTTTGGTGAGCTGCGCACTAGCCATGAGCAAAACGTGATTTTACCGCATGTACGAAAAACTGACTTGTTGGCGGTATGGGAACAAGCAGTTAAACATGACTTCGCCACAGCGAATATCGGCTATTTAACCGATATGATTTGCTGCCCAGGCGGTGACTACTGCGCACTAGCCAACGCAAAATCGCTACCTATTGCAGATGCGATTCAGCGTAAATTCGATGATGCCGATTACATCTACGACTTAGGTGAAATTGACCTCAACATTTCTGGCTGTATGAATGCTTGCGGCCATCACCATGTTGGTCATATCGGTATTCTTGGGGTTGATAAAAAAGGTCAGGAATTTTACCAAGTATCTCTAGGCGGAAGCCCAGGTAAAGATGCATCACTGGCAAAAATTCTCGGGCCGTCATTTTCAGCCGCCGATGTTCCCAGCGTGATTGAAACTGTCCTCAACACCTACGTTGAAAGCCGTACA
>CALBVI010000197.1 GCA_937969395.1 uncultured Spongiibacteraceae bacterium
TGGCGTGCCTAGCAGTCGAATTCAATTTGAAATTACCGAAACAACAATGATGAGCGATTTAGATCACTGCTCAAAAACCACTAAGCTGCTACAGGACCAAGGATTTATGATCGCTTTAGATGATTTCGGTTCTGGCTATTCCAGCTTAAGCTATATTCACAAATTGGCTTTTGATAATTTAAAAATTGATCGGAGTTTCGTCAATCAATTGCTGCAAGATCAACGCAGCCAAGGTGTAGTCAAAACCATTCTCGCGCTATGCTCCAGCTTTGAAGTTAGTTGTACTGTGGAAGGTGTTGAAACGGTAGAGCAAAAAGATTTATTGCTAACCCTTGGTTGTACACAAATGCAGGGTTATTATTTTTATCGTCCCGCGCCTATTGAACAGTTAAACCTTAGTTAAGACAGTAAGCAAAAATAGCTTACGTTTATTGTCGTAATAGGCCGCTCAATCTTTACTAACTAATAATTTTAGTGTTTCTACCGTCGCCGCTTGATCTAGGTGTAGCTTCTCTATTTCTTGTTGCGACACAGCTTCAAAAGATTGCCAGAACAAGCCCGAGTTAGAATCCAAGGTGGCCAAGGTTTTGAATAGCTCGGTTTGATCGTATTCGCTAGTATGGGGCGCTGCGATTAACATACCATGTGAGGGGAAAGGAGACGTATGAATGATCTTAAGTTTCAGGTCCATATGCTTTTTATAACCATTGTAAAACGGAGACAGTATTACCCCGGCATCCGATTCTCCATTCAATAGAGCGCTAATAATCTGATTATAATTTTGATAATACTGGAAATTAACATCGCTATGATTAGCTAATATTTCTTTTTGAGCGAGAATACTGGCCTCCGCTAGTGAGTCGGGGAGGGCAAGCGTACTACCTTCAAATTGATCTATAGCTGAAATGTTAGAGTTATTAGGAACGACATACAAATAATTAGATTCCCACACTAAAAAAGCGACAGGCTTAAAATTAGCGTTAGCTATCAAGTAGCTTGCTATATGCGCTGGAGCGGCCAGCACATCAAAATCCCCTTGCTTGGCCTTATCTATATAGTGTTTAAGATTAATCGCGCTGCTGAAGGATAGTTCGAAGCAGGCGCCTTTAGGAATCTGTTGATTGATTTTTGAAGCCCATACCTTTGATAGGTTCGATGAAACTAACGGCACCATACCAAAAGACAATGTGGTTTTTGAAGCGCAGCTACTAGAGGCGGAGTTAGTTTCTGCTAGCGTGTTTACAGCAGAAATTATCAATAGGTAAGCTACAAAAAATCTTAGCATGGGGTGCCTAACGTTTAATCTACAGGGGCTTAGTATAGCTAGGATTTAGTGTGGATATAACTTAAATTAGGAATTGCTGGTTTTGGGCCAATTTTTGAGATCTCTTTTAGTATAGGCTAATGGTGAATTTAAAAGGTGTTTAAATTTGACTCATTTAGTTGAGCTGCTGTAGCTTGTCGACTATAACCGGGGAGTAAATTTTTTTATGATTTGATTTTTCTCTCTGCGCTTAATTATTTGATGGTTATTATACTGATCCTAAATATCTTAGATAGATTGTCGTTGAAGGCGCAGCACACTAAAAGTCTTGGAGTGAAATCGTTTGATGTGCCTATTATTGAGGTTTATATATTTTTGTAGGAAGTCTTCGCCGGTAATGATTAATGTTATTCGTATATCGATTTCTTTTTGGGTTTTAATGGTTTGCAGAAGGTTGGATAGCAAAAAAGCCCTGTGAAAACAGGGCCTTTTATTATTGCCGGTTAAAAACTTAGGCGGCTAAAGCGTGTTCGAAATCATTAAGCTGCACGTTGTCACGTGTAGCTAGGTCGGCAGCAAGTTTGTATGCGTTTTTAGTGTCGTCGCCAATAAACTCATTGCCTAGATGTGTTAAAACATTTTCAATTGCGACAATCATAGGCAAAAAATCCGAATCTCTCAGTTCATGAACTTCCTTGATCACGTTGTCAAAAATACAACGAAAGCCCTTCAGGCGGAAGCCGACAAGTTCTTCATCGGCCCAGATTAGCGTCAAGAATTGGTCGATGCGATCGGAAACGCAAATAGCATCGCGCGCAACATACTCTACATAATCCATAGAGGAGTAGTAGCTGGCGCGTTTAATAAAATCTCGAGATACATCTGTTTCAAAGACATCTTTAATTATTTTGTATAAATTTTCCATTACCATACCCTTTTGTCGTATCTGTTCGAATGATTTTTAGGTAGTGATGGTGAAGCAATATCTGCCTTTACCCATTCCCACTGTATTATCTTTCCAGTTGTACAACCTTCATCGTTAAATGTAGCGTAGACTACGAATATTGCATCTTTTGGAGCGTCGACTCTTTTGGCGACACAAGCCATATTTGGTATATATGAATACGCATATTTTGAGCCAACTACATAAATGTAGACGTTTTCGTCATGTTTTAAGTCTGTAAGCGGTCTTTTCACGCCTTTAAACAATGCGTGACTGTTTATAAGTGACATATCGGCTTCATCTGGACTTACTCCAGATATTTTTTCATGGTGACCAATATTATTTACTGGTGGAGGCATTCCTCCAACATTGTGAAATAGTTCGTATAGTTTGTTGTTGCGCCCCTGATTAGCAATTGCAGGTACCATGCCGTCGTCAATTACCAGTGAGCTTGTTTTCTTTTTGTCCAGTGGCGAAGGTACGCTAACATCCGCAAAGAATTTCTTCCAGTCCATATTTAGGCCGCGATTTTACTCGTTAGTTCAATTAATAGTC
>CALBVI010000198.1 GCA_937969395.1 uncultured Spongiibacteraceae bacterium
CAACAGTACAGCCATGCAACATAGCTTTATGACCAATCGTCACACCACGACCTAATGTTAATTCATAACCTGGATCGGTATGCAAGATAGCGCCATCTTGTACATTAGTTTCTTCACCCACAGTTATTAATTCATTATCGCCGCGAATAACAACATTAAACCAAATACTCGCATCAACGCCGATACTCACATTACCAACAACAGTGGCATTGTCAGCAACAAAGCACTCGCCCTTAAGTTCTACGTTTTTATTATCAAGACTATAAAGCACTGTCATTTTCTCCAAACACTAAAAACTGAATACGACGCGATTAATTTCAAACTAGGAAGGCTAAAAATCCGCAAGCTTGCAAACATCATAAGCGGGCTCTTCATAGGGGTGCACTGACTTCAAACAAGCAATGACATCGACTACACAGTCATCCGCTAAAACCATTTCAACTTTATATTCCGCGACAGTTTCGACAACATTCTCAGTGCCGATAAAAGGCTCGCTACCTGCTAACGGGCGAAACTGCCCCTGCCCTAATACTTGCCAACAACAATTATCGTAATCACCAATGCGGCCAGCGCCTGCGTCAAACAATGCTTGCTTGACTGGCTCTAAGTGAGCTGCGGGCACATAGAAACAAAGTTTATACATAGACTGCTATTTTTAAGCTTATAGTTTTAGGTTGATATTTTAGCTTGATCGTTACGAAGGCCAGTTTTGATCGCTTTCTTCAACACCTTGCGCCACGTAAAATGCTTTTGCATAGTCAGCTAAACGTTCTTGCTCAATCGCCTCGCGAATATTTTGCATATGCTTTTGGTAGTAACGTAAATTATGAATGGTATTAAGTTGGCCACCGAGCATTTCTTTACACTTATCTAAATGATGCAAATAACCGCGACTAAAGTTTTCGCAGGTATAACAATCACAATTAGGATCTAGTGGTTCTTTGCTATGTCGGTTTTTGGCATTGCGTAATTTAATCACGCCCTGAGAGGTAAACAAATGCGCATTGCGTGCATGACGTGTTGGCATCACACAGTCAAACATATCAACACCGCGCATAACCGCTTCTAATAAATCCTGCGGTGTGCCAACACCCATTAAATACCGTGGTTTTTCTTCAGGCATTTCTGGCGCGACCACATCAAGCACTTTTAGCATTTCATCTTTAGGCTCACCGACCGACAAACCACCAATCGCAAAGCCATCAAAATCAACTGCCTTTAAACCGTCAATCGACTGCTTACGTAAATCTTCATACATACCACCTTGGACAATACCGAACAGTGCTGAAGGATTATCACCATGGGCTGTTTTGCTGCGATCAGCCCAGCGCAGTGACAACTCCATCGATTCTTTCGCCTCCTCATGCGTTGCTGGATAAGGCGTACACTCGTCAAAAATCATTACAATGTCGGAGCCTAAATCACGTTGTACTTGCATCGACTTTTCAGGATCTAAAAAAACCTTAGAACCATCAACCGGCGATTTAAAAGCAACACCCTCTTCTGATATTTTTCGCATGGCGCCCAAGCTAAAAACTTGAAAGCCACCTGAATCAGTGAGGATGGGTTTATCCCAGCCCATAAAATCATGCAGCCCGCCGTGCTCTTTGACCACTTCCGTACCCGGGCGCAGCATAAGGTGAAAGGTATTACCTAAAATAATTTCAGCGCCAATCGCTTTAATATCTTTTGGCAACATACCCTTTACCGTGCCATAAGTACCTACCGGCATAAAAGCAGGCGTTTCAATCGTGCCGCGTGGAAATGTTATGCGACCACGGCGCGCTTTCGCATCGCCACCGATTTTTTCAAAACTCATTGCACACTTACGTTCCATAACACTCACTTCAATCACTATTTCTTAAAGAATTAATTTTAACGTTCTAATCAGCTTCGGCCTTTAGGTAATACAAACATGGCATCACCATAACTGAAAAAACGATACTCATTAGCTACGGCTTGATGATAAGCATCAAGCACAAAATCTTGTCCGGCAAAGGCACTCACCAACATAATCAATGTAGACTCAGGTAAGTGAAAATTTGTCACCATCGCATCGACAGATTTAAACTCATAACCGGGATAGATAAAAATTTCACTATCGGCAGAATACGGCTTTAACTCACCGGATTGCGAAGCTGATTCTAAGCTACGCACTGAGGTCGTACCGACAGCAATAACACGCCCACCTCTTGCCCTTGTAGCCGCCACTTGATCACAAACTTGCTGCGAGACCTCTATCGTCTCAGCATGCATTTTATGCTCAGTAATATCATCTACTCGCACCGGCTGAAAAGTACCCGCACCAACATGTAACGTAACAAAGGCTACTTCAGCCCCTTTAGCTTTGCACTGCTCAATAAACTCTTCGGTAAAGTGCAGCCCAGCTGTCGGTGCTGCAACAGCACCCTCTTTCTCACCATAGACAGTCTGATAGCGCTCACGATCATCTAATTCATCAGCACGATCAATATACGGCGGTAACGGCATATGGCCGATAGCATTCATCACCGCAAACACATCGCCACCTTCGACCACTTTTAATTCAAACAAGGCATCGTGCCGACCAACCACTTCCATCTTAGCCAATACTTCATCTGACTCAGCATCTGCCTGCAAAAGAATCGTCGCACCTGCTTTCGGTGACTTACTCGAGCGCATATGCGCCAACACAGTGTGCTGGTCCAAAACACGCTCAACTAATAGCTCTAATTTACCACCGGTCTCTTTGCGGCCCCACAATCTAGCGGGCAAGACACGGGTATCATTAAAAACTAGCAAATCACCCGCATTGATCAATGTCAGCAAATCGGTAAATTGGCGATGCTCAAGTTGCTGACTTTGGCCATCTAAGGTCAATAGACGACTAGCGGTACGCTCTGCGGTCGGATAGCGGGCAATGAGATGATCGGGCAGATCATAGTGAAAATCGGATAATTTCATAACAATAGAACGTAGAGAGCAAAACCTAAAAGGACAAAAAAACAGGCGCGCAGGTTATCGTAAATAGCCCGCTTAAACCAGCCAATTGCCTTATATTTGAGCAACATCGCGAAAGATTCAGCCAACACAGAAAGGCTTTGACCTTTAGCGACGGATTGCTATAATGCCGCGCTCTACGCAGATGAGACATCTGCAAAGACCTTTCAAAGGATTTGAAACGGTAGTAATAGAAAGATGGAGTTTAGACCTTTAGTGCCAGCGTGATGAAATTGGTAGACATAGGGGATTCAAAATCCCCCGTTCGCAAGAACGTGGCGGTTCGAGTCCGCCCGCTGGTACCATTCTTAATTATTGATTTTTCAATAACTTAGTCATCCACACCTTCCAATATCATTGTGATTGTTTCTTAAAACTTGGTGCATTTCGGTGCAAAGGTAGAAACAATGACGAAAATACAAACTCGTAAAGGTAAAAACAACACAACTTATCGCGTTCAGTTCATGCGTAATAATCTACGCGCATCCACATCGTTTGAAAACAAAATTGATGCCGAAAAATTTATCGCTCAACTCACTTTTAATGAATCCTTCTCTACAAACTTAACCAACCCTACTCTCAATACTTTAACTCTCGGTGACACTATTACCGAATACCTAGGCCTGCAAATAAAATATGACCGACATCTAACAAAAAGACTAGAGTGGTGGTCACTGAAATACGGCAACAAGCTCGCACGTAATCTCTCTAAAAGAGATGTAA
>CALBVI010000199.1 GCA_937969395.1 uncultured Spongiibacteraceae bacterium
AGGGCAATGGACTGGTACTATGTGCCTAACCGAAGCACATTGCGGGAGTGATTTAGGTCTATTACGCACTAAGGCTGAGCCTAATGATGATGGCAGTTATCGTATTACTGGTTCAAAAATATTCATCTCCTCAGGTGAGCATGATATGGCGGAGAATATCATTCATATTGTATTAGCGAGACTGCCAAATGCCCCTGAAGGCACTAAAGGTATCTCACTATTTATCGTCCCTAAATTTTTAGCAAATGAAGACGGAACCCTAGCTGAGCGCAATGCATTAAGTTGCGGATCATTAGAAGAAAAAATGGGTATTCATGGCAACTCCACCTGTGTAATGAACTTTGATGAAGCCACTGGTTATTTAATTGGCCCCGAACATCGCGGACTCAATTGCATGTTTACCTTTATGAATACCGCACGTATCGGTACAGCTATCCAAGGCTTGGCACATACAGAATTTGCTTATCAAAATTCATTAGCCTATGCCGAAGAGCGCTTACAAATGCGCGCTATGGGAGGACCTAAAAATCCAGAGGGCAACGCTGATCCAATTATTGTTCACCCTGATGTTAGGCGTATGTTACTTACACAAAAAGCCTTCGCTGAAAGTGGCCGAATGCTTATTACATATATATCGTTAGCCAGCGACAAATTATCGGTCGCGGAAAGCGAAGAAGACCAAGATTATTATGAAGACATTCTCGGCTTGCTTACCCCAATAGCAAAAGCCTTTATGACCGAGACAGGTTTCGAATCAGCGTCATTAGGCATGCAAGTTTTTGGTGGCCACGGTTATATTAAAGAATGGGGACTGGAACAAAATCTTCGTGACTCGCGTATCGCTATGCTTTATGAAGGCACCACAGGTATTCAAGCCTTAGATTTACTTGGTCGAAAAATTCTTATGACCGAAGGTCGAACCTTGACTCGATTCATTACTGAAATCAATGAATTCTGTAAGACCAATGAAAGCCACCCAGCGTTGCAAAATTATCTTCCTACGCTCTCCGAAAAAGCCAAGGAGTGGGGTGAACTCACAATGAATATAGGCATCAAAGCCATGGAAGACCCAGAAGAGATTAACGCCGCCTGTGTTGATTATCTGATGTATTCTGGTTATGTCTGCTATGCATTTTTCTGGGCTAAGGCGATCATTATTGCCAGTGATGCACTTGAAGCTAATACTGAAGAGAAAGAATTTTACCAAGCAAAACTCTACACAGCACAGTTTTATTATCAGCGTTTATTACCACGCACTGAAAGCTTGAAAACAACTATGTTGTCGGGCGTATCCAATTTACTGGATGATACTGTTAACCCTTTTGTGTAACTAGCCAGCTAAATAAAATTCAGCTGATCATTAATTAAAGCTCAATAAGACCACAACGTTTAATCAAATAGGACATAGAAAATGATTTACCAAGGCCAAGCCCTTAGCGTTGAAATATTTTCATCCACTGGCAATCATCAAATTGCCAGATTACATTTTAATCGCACCGATGAGTCTATTAATAAATTTGATCGATTCACCCTTGGTGAATTGCAAGAGGCTATGGATGCAATAGAAGCCAGTGACAACATTGAAGGCTTAGTTATCAGTAGCGGCAAAGATACCTTTATTGTTGGCGCAGATATTAGAGAGTTTCAACAAGCCTTTAATAATTCAGAAGAGCAACTAGTAAAAGATGTTCATACCGTTAATGTATTATTTAATCGTATTGAAGACCTACCCTACCCAACCGTTGCGGCAATAAATGGAACAGCCTTAGGCGGCGGATTAGAAATCAGCTTAACCGCAGACTTTCGCGTTATGGTCAAAGGCGCAAAAATTGGCTTCCCCGAGGTTAAGCTAGGGATTATTCCAGGCTATGGCGGTTCAGTTAGAGCTCCGCGCCTAATAGGCGTCGATAATGCCGTTGAATGGATAGCCACCGGCAAGCAGTTTGATGCCAAAGCATCATTGAATGTCGGCATAGTCGACACGGTTGTCGGTATCGAGCAATTAGAAGCAGGCGCATTAGATATCCTCGATAAAACTATTGCTGGCGATTTTGATATTCAAAAAATTCGCGCACAAAAGATGGGACCATTACAGCTCAATGATATTGAAATGATCATGGCTTTTGAAACCTGTAAAGCGATGGTGGCACAGCAAGCCGGTAAGTTTTTTAGAGCGCCTATGGCTGCGGTTAAAGCCATGGAAAAACACGCAAAAATGAATCGTGATGAAGCCTTACAAGTAGAAGGCCAAACCATCGCGAAAATGGCTAAAACGGATGTTGCAGCAAACCTCATTGCGCTATTTCTCAATGATCAGGCTCTTATCAAGAAAGCTAAAAACATCGCCAAGCAATCTGAGAAAATCAAGCAAGCAGCGGTATTAGGTGCAGGCATCATGGGTGGCGGCATTGCTTACCAATCAGCCTATAAAGGCACGCCTATTAGAATGAAGGACATTGCTCAACAAGGCCTCGATACAGGGCTCAATGAAGCAAACACTCTATTGTCAAAACTCGTTAACCGTGGACGCATGACGCCAGAACAAATGGGGCAGACTCTCAATAACATTACTGCAACATTAAATTACGAAGATTTTGATGCTGTCGATATTATCGTCGAGGCTGTTGTTGAAAATCCAAAAATCAAGGCAGCGGTTTTAGTAGAAGCGGAACAGCAAGTTTCAAATGACACCATTATCGCCTCAAATACATCGACAATACCTATTACACAATTAGCTCAATCACTGCAGCGACCTGAGAACTTCTGCGGCATGCACTTTTTTAACC
>CALBVI010000200.1 GCA_937969395.1 uncultured Spongiibacteraceae bacterium
GGTGGTGTTTATGTCTGTTTATGCAATGAAGGCTAGGAGGTATAGCTTATCTCGTTGATAAATAAATACTTTCGACTGCGTAGCGTAAATCTCGGGGCAAGCCCCGAGCGGGACACTTCACAATGGCATCAGTCATTGTGAGGTGTCCCGTTTATGGAGTTACAGAGAAATACGCATCATGTTTATCGATTAATGCATCATTTGTGTGGATACCAAAATATCGACATAAGGTGTTTGGAGAGCCGTATCGAACAGTGGTGAAAGATGTTATTAGAAAAATTGGTTACGACTACGATATAGATATAGTGGAGCTTGAAGTGCCAGCGAATCATATCCATATGGTGGTTAGATCTGAGCCTAAAGCATCGCCTTCGAGCATTATGCAAATTATTAAGGGTATATCAGCGAGAGAGTTTTTCAGATTGCACCCTGAAGTTAAGAAAAATATTTTTGGGGAGGTAAATTATGAACTCAAAGCTATGTTGTTGAAACGATTGGTAATGCTAGTGAAGAAGTGATTAGTAAGTATGTCCAAGATCAGCAAAAGGTCATGGATAAGGGAGAAAAATCTAGCAGTCAGCTCGGGCTGATTTGAAACATGGTCGCTTGCGGCCGAGTTGTTTATCTATTGTGATTGCGAGGTCTGGTCTGGTTTAGTGACCAGTTTTCCTTTAGTGGATAGCTTTGTGTTTTAGTAGATATAGATAGTTTAGTGTTAAAAAGTCCGATTATTACGAAATGCTAGGTGATTTATGAGTTAGGGATATAATAATATTACAATTGGTATTACATATTGGTTGACAGGTTGGCCTATCCAATTTACGATTCGCATTAAGTCTTAGTAATCAATATATGCATTGATTGTTGGATCGTAATATAAAAATCACGAGGGGCCGATGAATACTTTCTTATTAAAAGCATCTTTTGTCGCCGTTATTGTCTTATTTTGGCAGTCGGCGGTTAGTACTGAAATTATTGTTAGAACCCAAGACCAGTATGAGCAGGCTGTTAGCAAAGCTAAACCTGGCGATATTATTGTTTTGGCTGACGGTGAATGGAAGGACTTTGAGATTCTTTTTACCGGTGAAGGAACAGCAGAAAAGCCAATTAGGTTAGAGGCTCAAACTAAAGGCAAAGTAATAGTAACAGGGCAGTCTAACCTACGAATAGCGGGCGACTATCTTGAGGTTTCAGGCTTGGTGTTTAAAGATGGCTACACACCAACAGGTACCGTGGTCTCATTTAGACGCAATAAAGATCATTTAGCAAATTATTCACGAGTCACTGAAATAGTGATCGACAATTTTAATAACCCAGAACGCAGAGAAACAGAGTTCTGGGTTTTAATATATGGCAAGCACAATCGATTTGATCACAATGCATTAGTGGGTAAGCGCACTAAAGGCGTCACTATGGCGGTGCGATTAAATTCTGAGGCGAGTATAGAAAACCATCATCAAATTGATCATAACTATTTTGGTCCTCGTCCTATTCTGGGTTCAAACGGTGGTGAAACCCTAAGAATCGGTACTAGTCATTATTCTTTATCAAATTCTTATACTGTCGTTGAAAACAATTACTTTGATCGCTGTAACGGTGAGTTAGAAATCATTTCTAATAAATCAGGTAGTAACATTATTCGCGGTAATGTTTTTTATGAATCTAGAGGTACGCTGACCTTGCGTCATGGTAATGACAATATCATTGAAGATAATGTTTTCTTTGGTAATGGTGTTGATCATACCGGCGGCATTCGCGTTATTAATGCAAATCAAACGATTCGTAACAATTATATGGAAGGTCTCGCTGGTTATCGCTTTGGTGGTGCACTTGTCGTCATGAATGGTGTGCCTAATTCCCCGATCAACCGGTATCACCAAGTCAGCAATGCACTAATAGAAAACAATAGTTTGATCAATAGTGATCATATTCAGCTTGCTGCTGGTAGTGATGATGAGCGTTCAGCAACACCGGTTAATAGTCAGTTCAGTAAAAATATTATCTTTACTAAGGAACAGAAAAAATTATTTACCATTTATGACGATGTCTCCGGTATTGAGTTTACTGATAACTTATTAAGTGGTGCTAGCGATAAAGAGCTTGGCGTCGGTTTTAAATCATCCAAAATAAAGTTGAAGAGAGCCGCTAATGGGTTGATGTATCCTCAAAATAAAAAATATGCTTCATGGGGTGTTAGTGGCGATTTAAATCCAATTGCTAAATCACAGGTAGGCCCTAATTGGTATGAAAAGCCCGGTAATGCTGATGTTTTTAATACTGGTAAAGTCATTAAAGTGTCCAATGAAGAAGGTGAATTATTTGCAGCGGTAAAAAATGCAAGTGCCGGTGATATTCTCGAGCTACATTCTGGAAATTATACAGTTAGTAAAATATTAAAAATTGATAAGCCTTTAACGATACGTTCTCAAAAATCAAAAAAGAGTAGTATAGAGGTTAGTTTTGAAAGATCTGCATTATTTGAAATTGTTGATGGCGGTAGTTTGAGTTTATCTGGCTTTGAAATATCAGGAAAAGATTCTCCCGACAGTGCAGGTAATGCCGTTATCCGTACTAGCGGTTATTCGATGTTACATAATTATCGTTTAATTATAAATAATATGAAGGTTAGTGATCTTGATATTAATCATTCCTTTAATTTTATTAATGTGGCTAAAAATACAGTGGCCGATAGTATCGATATTAATAATTCAATTTTTAGCGATGTCACTGGTGCTATATTAAAGTTGGATAAAGAGATTGATGATTACGGTATTTATAATGCTGAATATTTGAATATTGCCAATAGTCATTTCTCTAATATTGGTGGCGCATTGGTAGATTTTTACCGGGGGGGCACTGATGAGAGTACTTTTGGCCCACATTTTTCATTGACTGACTCATCATTAAATAATGTGGGTAATGATAAAAGAAATAAATCGAAAGCGTCTATTCATCTTCATGGTGTTCAGCTAACCACTATTGAAAATAATCAGTTTACTGATAGTCCTGCTATTAAGCTTCTACATACTGTTGGTGAGCCAAGATCTACTGTGATTAAAAACACTTTTAGTAATACACCATTACCAGTGGTAAAAGAGTTGAATAGTGCAAAGGAAAATACTGCCATAATTCGTGACAATAAAGTTAGTAAGGATAATAAAAATGCATAGTTTGTTAAGGTCTTGTTTGTATGGTTTGTTATGGTTATCTGTTACAGCCTGTGCCGAAGATATTGAGCACCCGCGTCTTTTATTAGGTGCAAGCGAAGTTGCTCAAGTTGTTGTCGATGCTGAATCGGCGCCGATGTTTAAGTTTGAATTGGACAAGATGAAAACATCAATGGCAGAGCGTATGGCTGGTGAGATTGATGTGCCTGTACCTGCTGATGCTGGTGGTGGTTATACCCACGAACAGCATAAAAGAAATTATAAGGCTATCCATGATGCGGGTACTTTATATCAATTAACAGCTGATGAGCGTTATGCTGATTATGCAACAAAGATTTTAATCGCCTATGCTGATTTATACCCTACTTTAGGTGACCATCCTAAAAAGAAAGAGCAGTCTCCTGGACGACTATTTTGGCAGAGCTTAAATGAAGCTGTTTGGTTGTTGTATAGCATACAAGGCTATGATGCGATTTTGCCGACGTTAACTAGCGCGGAAAAAAAGCATATAGAAGATAATGTTCTAGTCCCGATGGCAACATTTTTATCAGATGAATCACCTCAAACTTTCGATAAAATTCATAATCATGGGACATGGGCAGCAGCAGCTGTAGGTATGACAGGTTATGCATTAGAAAATGATGAAATGGTGCAAAAAGCGCTTTATGGTTTAGATAAAAGCGGTAACTCCGGCTTTATCAAGCAGCTAGATATGCTGTTCTCTCCGGATGGGTATTATACCGAAGGCCCTTATTATCAACGTTATGCATTGATGCCTTTTATTATTTTTGCAAAGTCGATAGATCGTAATAATCCTGAGCTAGGTATTTTCAAATACCGCAATGATATTTTGGTTAAAGCAGTTTATGGGGCGATACAGCTAAGCTACAACGATTTCTTTTTTCCTATCAATGATGCGTTAAAGGACAAGGGATTAGATACCGCTGAGCTTGTCTACGGCGTTGATATTATTTATGCGCTAACAAAAGACCCTGCATTGCTTTCTATTGCGCAGTTGCAGAAAAAGGTTATTTTATCTGCTGACGGTTTAGCTGTTGCTCAAGGTGTTAGCGAAAGTTTGCAGAAAACATTCCCTTATCGCACATTGCAATTTTCTGATGGTGAAAATGGAGATAAAGG
>CALBVI010000201.1 GCA_937969395.1 uncultured Spongiibacteraceae bacterium
GGTTTTAGAGATGGCTTTTTTGTAAATGATGAAACAATACACTTGAAATCACATACTACGAGTTAATCTATCAAGACTTTAGCTTGCTGGTTAAATGCTAACAAAATCCGATACAAGGAAAAGGCGTCCCTGCTTCCCGCAGTTTCTCTTATCGAGTGCATAGCAAAAGTAGGTACACCAATATCTAGGGTTTTAATGCCTAATTCACTCGCAGTAATAGGCCCAATAGTACTGCCACAGCCCATATCAGTTCTTACCACAAAACTTTGTACAGGCTCATTAACTTGATCTGCAATATGCTTAACCAATGATGAGGTTTCACTATCTGTTGCATAACGCTGATTGGCATTAATCTTTATAACCGGACCATTGTTTAATGTTGGTCCATGATTGCCGTCATGCTTATCAATAAAATTCGGGTGTAAAGCATGAGCATTATCCGCAGATATCAGCATTGATCGACCTATCGCACGAACAAACTCAGTCTCACCGCCAGACAGTCGCATTAAAATAGATTTCAACATCGGGCCATGCGCACCCACTGCAGAGGCACTGCCAACTTCTTCATGGTCATTACAGACCAGCATTGCATTTTCACCACCCTGCCCTGTCGCATCAATCAACGCTTTCATACCAACAAAACAAGACAGTAAGTTATCTAAACGCGCACTGGCAAGAAACTCTTCGTGCAGCCCCACCAACGCTGGCGGCTGGCAATCATAAAAACTCAGTTCATAATCCATGACGGTTGCCGCAGCTAATGAACTATCAGAGCTATTAAGATGAGCTAATAACAGTTGACGAAAATCAGCTTTATCCTCAGTCGTTTGCATCAGCAATGGCGGTATATCCTTTTGCGGATTAACACTGCGATTTTTATTGGCGTCACGATCAAGGTGAATCGCCAAGCTGGGAATCGAAGCGATAGGCTTCTTAAAATCAACCAAAGTTGATTTAATCTCTCCACTATCATTTTTAAAAACGACTTTGCCAGCGAGAGACAGATCTCGATCAAACCATGGGTTTAATAAAGCGCCGCCATAGACCTCGACCCCTAATTGAAAATAGCCCTTACGAACTAACTCAGGGCTTGGCTTTACTTTAAGACAGGGACTATCTGTGTGGGCACCGACAATTCGAAAACCTCGCTCTAACGGCGATTGCGTACCTTGCGTAAATGCGACTAACGAAGAGCCATTACGAATGACGTAATAAGACTTACCCTGCTCCAGCTGCCATTCTTGCGCCTCGTCTAAGTGCTGAAAACCAGCATCAGACAAACACTGCGCCATGGTTTGTGTGGCATGAAAAGGGGTTGGCGATGCCTGTAAGAAAACCATTAATTGCCGATTAAATTCATTCATTTGTTCACTACTATCTCGATTATCAGAATTACTCATTATTCTCTCATTGATTTTAAACGTATTTCTAAATTACAGATTTAACGGCTTTTTTAATCATCTTTAAATCATAGAGCTAATCGTTTAAGTCTGAATTTTTCAGTTGCCGCTGCGACTCTAATCGTGCCAGTAAACTTGAGGTATCCCATCGCTCACCACCTAAAGCCTGCACTTCACCATAAAACTGATCAACTAAGGCAGTCACCGGTAAATGGCTACCGTTATTCCGCGCTTGCTGTAAGGCATAAGCAAGATCCTTACGCATCCAGTCAACGGCAAAGCCATGCTCATACTCGCCAGCTTTCATCGTGCTGGCGCGATTATCCATTTGCCATGACTGAGCTGCACCTTTTGAAATAACATCCACCACACTGTCTATATCGAGCCCTGCTGAACGTGCAAAATGCAAACCCTCGGATAAACCCTGTATCAAGCCCGCAATACAAATCTGATTAACCATTTTTGTTAATTGACCACAGCCACTTTCACCCAGTAATTTAATACTGACTGCGTAGCTTTTCATCACCGCCTGAACTTTCTCAAACGTAGCTTGCTCGCCACCGCACATAATCGTTAAACGCGCATTCTCTGCACCCGCTTGCCCGCCCGATACCGGCGCATCAATAAACCCACAATTTTTTACTGCAAACTGCTGTGACATGTCACGGGCAATATCCGCTGAAGTTGTTGTATGATCAACCACTATCGCATGGGGCTTAATCCCTTCAATAACGCCACCCGTACCCATTAATACTTGTCGCAAGTCGTCATCGTTACCAACACAAGTGAAAATCACATCGGCACCTTCAACTGCCAATGCAGGTGTCACCGCCGACTGGCCACCATATTGCTCAAGCCACTGTTGGGCTTTAGCCGGGGTACGGTTAAAAACCGTAACGTTAAAGCCCGCTTTCTTGAGATGGCCGGCCATAGGATAGCCCATCACACCCAAGCCAATAAAAGCGATTTTTTTCGTTGCTGCTGTTTCTGAAATTAACATAGACTATTCATACGCTGATAAACCAATCTTCAATAAACGATTAACATTAAACACTATTGTTACTTTTATTATCCCTATTTATGGCTCAGTTTTAACAGGCGAATACTTTCCAAAGCAATAACCACCGTTGCAACAATTGCTCCCTGTGTGGGATCAAAAGCCAACATCACCCAATGTAGAAACATCAGCGCTGTCGCCGCATAAATCAAATTATGCAACGCTTTCCAGTTCTTCTTCAATTTACCAACCGAAAAATTATTACTAGTCATCGCTAATAGTGCAAACAGAATAAAGGCTATCCAGCCCGTCCACATTCCCGGCTCCATGCCATCTTCGATGACACGAGAAAAAGAACCTAGCTTAACTAAATAAGCGATTAAATGTGGAATAGCATAAGCAAAAGACGCCACACCAAAGTATCGCCGTTGACGCATTAGCCACTTTGGCCAAGCAGCATTAGAAAAAAGCATTCGCAGCGGTGATATCGCCATGGTTAGTATCAATAACCAAACCGAATACTGCCCTGTTTTATGAATAAACTCGCCGTAATAAATCGTTTCGTTTAAATAGTCCCTCACAACGATAATCCAAGGAACTGCCATTGCAAACCACAGCAAATAGCTTACGTTGAATAACTTGACGAACTTATCCATAATCCAGCTCTTATTACTTCAATCCAAGAAACATAAAACACACAGGATAACTGACTATGCGCATCACACAAAGTTTAGCAATGGCAATACTGCTAATGACAACAAGTTTTGCTTTTTCAGAAGTAGGAAAAAATGACAACGTCTTAAATCCCAATCTCGCAAATAAGTCAGAAATGAGTGCGCTACCAGGTTTGAATGAAACATTAGCGGCAGAAATCATCGCACAGCGTCCATTGACGACCAACCAACAACTCGATGAACTACTCGGTGATGCATTAAATCCAGAAGCAAAAACAACATTGCGTGCACAACTATTTTTGCCCATCAATCTTAATAGCGCTAGCGAAGCAGAACTTCAGTTAGTACCGGGTATCAATCGTAAAATGGTCCACGAATTCGACGAATACCGTCCTTATAGCGACCTAAAGCAATTTCGTCGCGAGATTGGGAAATATGTTGATGAGAAAGAAGTTGCACGCTACGAACAATATGTTTTCGTTCCTGTTGACCTTAACAGCGCTTCAGCAGAAGACTTAGCTACTATCCCTGGCATTAACCGCAAAATGATCCATGAGTTCGAAGAATACCGCCCCTATTCTTCGATGGAGCAATTTCGTCGCGAGATCGGCAAATACGTTGATGAAAAAGAAGTGGCGCGCTATGAACGATATGTAGAGATAAAGTAATTTTTGAGAGTTTTTAGTCCCAAATCCTTTAGCGTAAGACTCTCTGGATAAAGTCATTTTATCCAGAGAGATCGCAAACAAATCAATTATATTTTTTGATTCAATGGATTAACGACAAAGAGAATGTAAAGAACG
>CALBVI010000202.1 GCA_937969395.1 uncultured Spongiibacteraceae bacterium
CATTGGCCTTTTCTATGCCGCACCTAACCTATATGCACCTGACCCAGCGGTGCAAATATCCGGTGAGAGCAGTGCAGAGGTACTGACGGATAAAACCTTAAGTGTCGCCACTAAAGCCCTAGATACTGCCGGTATTGAGTATTTTGGTGGAGCGCTGACAGAAAATGGCTCTAGTTTCTTGATTCGACTCTACGATCGCGAATTACAATTACCCGCGCAAAAAGCGATTCAACGCGCTTTAGGTGATGGCTTTATTGTGGCATTGAACTTAGCATCAACAACGCCTAGCTGGTTATCAGATTGGGGTGGCCAACCCATGAAATTGGGCTTAGATCTCAGTGGCGGTGTGCATTTCTTATTAGAGGTTGATACTGATGTCGTCGTTGCTAAGCGCATGGATACCTACGAAACAGGTATTAAGCGGTTACTGCGTGAAGAGGGTGTTCGCGGTTTTATTAAATTGTTAGATGATGGTCGAATTCGTGGTGTCTTTAAAACTGACGAGCTACGTTCGCAGGCCATTAGCAGTATTCGCAGTGACTACAATGATTTGGTTCGTGAAAATATTGATGAAGATGATGAGTTTCATCTTTATATGACATTGTCAGAAGCAAAAGAAAAAGAAATTGTCGATTATGCTGTTAGCCAAAATTTAACCACCTTACGTAACCGAGTTAATGAGCTAGGTGTGGCCGAGCCTTTGGTTCAACGTCAAGGTCGCAGTCGTATTGTTGTTGAATTGCCGGGTATTCAAGATACCGCCGAGGCGAAACGTATTTTAGGTAAAACCGCCAATATGGAGTTTCGTCTAGAAGCTAAATATGACGCACTAACCTCACAAAAAGAATCTTTTGAATTCCGTGATGAAACTCGCGGTGGCACTGCCTACCTTGAGCGTACCGTCATTATTACTGGTGAACGTGTCTCTGGAGCATCTGCTGGTTTTGACTCACAGTCTGGCGGTTCGCAGGTCAACATTACCCTTGATAGCGAAGGCGGTACATTAATGCACCGTATCACTCGCAACAATATTCAACGTCGCTTAGGTGTTTTGTTTGTTGAGCGAAAAAATCGTACGCGTTATGAAATCAATGAAGCGGGCGAAGAGGTTGCTGTCAAAATCCCTTACAGCGAAAGCAAAATTATCAGCTTGGCAACCATTCAAGATGCCTTGGGCGTACAGTTTCGTGTGACTGGTTTAGATAACCCTGCGGAAGCGGCGGAACTTGCGCTGCTATTACGCGCAGGTGCTTTGGCCGCGCCTATGGACTTCGTTGAAGAGCGTACCGTTGGGCCATCGTTGGGTGCTGAAAATATCCAGCTTGGTGTGTTTTCGGTGCAAGTGGGTTTAGCCATCGTTGCTGTCTTTATGATGTTTTATTACCGCGTGTTCGGCATTGTTGCTGTTGCCGGTTTAACGCTTAACCTTGTGTTATTGATTGCTTTCATGTCGATGATATCGGCAACCTTAACGTTACCGGGTATCGCCGGTATTGTATTGACGGTAGGTATGGCGGTGGATGCTAACGTGCTCATTTATGCGCGGATTCGAGAAGAAATTAAAAATGGCTTGTCGCCGCAACAGGCGATTGATGCCGGTTATGGTCGAGCTTTTGTCACCATTATGGATGCCAATATCACTACCTTACTCGTAGCAGTTATTTTGTATGCAGTGGGTGCTGGACCGGTTCGTGGTTTCGCGGTGACTTTATCGCTAGGTATTATAACGTCGATGTTTACTGCGATTGTCGGTACGCGCAGCATCATTAATTTAATTTACGGTGGCCGCAAAGTTGAAAAGCTGTCGATTTAGCAAAGCTGTCGATTTAACAGCGCTTTAAATTTAAAAAGAGCTGTTGAATTAAACATATTTAATAAATAGAAAAAGACTTGTCACACATTTTATTGTGAAATAACAGTCGCTGAGGCGAAAACGTTTTATGTCAGAACAGAATCGAATTATTAACTTTATGGGGCGGCGCAAGCTGGCGGCACTTTTTTCAATCGTCGTGCTAGTGGCTTCATTGATATCGCTAACCATCAATGGCTTAAACTTTGGTTTAGATTTTACCGGCGGTACGCTGGTTGAAGTCGGCTATAGTCAGCCAGAACCGTTAGAAGATATTCGTAGCACCATTGCTAGCGCTGGTTATGAGAATGCTGTTGTTGTTCAGTTTGGCTCAGAGACCGATATTCTCGTGCGCTTACCACAAGGCTATAACGACACACTAGGTAGTGAGTTAGTGACAGTTTTGCAGAAAAATTTCGATGGCACTATCGACTTGCGCAGAGTTGAATTTGTTGGCCCGCAGGTAGGTGATGAGCTAAAAGAGCAGGGCGGCCTAGCCATGTTAATGGCTTTGGGTATGGTCATGATTTATGTGGCGATGCGCTTCCAGTTTAAATTTGCCATCGGCGCTGTTTCAGCTTTGGCGCATGACGTTATTATCACCTTAGGTATATTTTCTTTTCTCCATATCGATTTTGATTTAACCGTATTAGCAGCAGTGTTAGCGGTTATTGGTTATTCCCTCAACGATACCATTGTTGTGTCTGACCGTATTCGTGAAAACTTTCGCAAGATACGTAAATCGCCACCTAATGAAGTGGTTAATATTTCTTTAACCGAAACCTTAGGCCGTACTTTAGTCACATCGTTAACAACTTTATTAGTATTGTTAGCATTGTTTATCTTTGGTGGTGAGTTGATTCACGGCTTCGCTATCGCGCTTATTATTGGTGTTGTAGTGGGAACCTATTCTTCGATTTATGTCGCGGCCAATATTCTATTAGCCATGGCGATTACCAAAGAAGACTTGATCGTACCGGAGAAAGAAGGCGCCGAATTTGATGATGGCATGCCATAAGTTATCCTAATCTTTAGTAAGCCATTAAAGCCTCGTTTATCGGGGCTTTTTTGTATTTGATGATTAGAAAAATTTGATACTTTTCCCAACAACAGCTGATTGATTTTCTGTGGTTATAAACTGTCGGTTTGCCGCTAGGTTTTTATTCAAACTCGACAACTTTTCTGCAATAACGATAGGCTAGGTTTTTGAAAAACGACTACCGTGTGTTTTGTTTGAATTACAGGCTGCAAACATTGATTTTGTTGATTTAGATCAGCTTTTTATTTTGAGAATAATAGGCCTCTTCTATATTCTGTCGCCTCCCAAGTGACTCTATAATTAAAGACATTCTCCATGCTTAAACCTGAATTATTATCCCCCGCCGGTAGTTTAAAAAACATGCGCTACGCTTTTGCCTATGGTGCAGATGCTGTTTATGCCGGGCAGCCGCGTTACAGTTTGCGGGTGCGGGAAAACGAGTTTAATCACCTAGAAAATCTCGCTAAGGGTGTAGCCGAAGCTCATGCAATGGGTAAGCAGTTTTACATTGCTAGCAATCTCAGCCCGCATAACGACAAGGTAAAGACCTATATTCGTGATATGCACGATGTGATGCAGATGAAACCGGATGCGCTGATAATGTCAGACCCCGGTCTGATCATGTTAGTGCGAGAGCAGTGGCCGGATATGCCTATCCATCTATCGGTGCAATCTAATGCGGTAAATTGGGCGACGGTGAAATTTTGGCAGAAGCAAGGTCTAACGCGGATTATCCTATCGCGGGAATTATCCCTTGATGAGATTGCCGAAATCAAACAGCGCTGTCCCGATATGGAAATCGAAGTCTTTGTCCACGGTGCGCTGTGTATTGCTTACTCGGGCCGTTGTTTATTGTCCGGCTATATGACTCGCCGCGATTCCAATCAGGGAGCCTGTACAAACTCTTGTCGTTGGAAGTATCAAACACATGAGGCGGAGCAATCCGATTCGGGTGAGATTATCGCCAAGCAAACAGCCGTCGAAGATTTTGATCCCAACGCTGAAAGCCCCTATTATTTATTGCAGGAAAAAAGCCGCCCTGATGACTATCTTCCCGCGTTTGAGGATGAACACGGCACTTATATTATGAACTCCAAAGATCTTCGTGCGGTACAGCATGTTAAACGACTAATGGATATTGGTGTCGAGTCATTAAAAATAGAAGGGCGTACAAAAACCCATTATTACGCTGCTAGAACCGCTCAGGTCTACCGTCAGGCGATTGATGATGCTTTCATCGGTCGTGAGTTTAATATGGATTTAATGGACGATTTGGAAGGTTTGGCTAATCGCGGCTTTACTGAGGGATTTTATCGTCGTCATCAACCTGCCGAGTATCAAAATTACGAAACTGGTAATTCTCAAAGTGATAAACAACAGTTTGTCGGTGAAGTCACTGCGATTGATACCCAAGAGAGTCGTCTGACCATTGAGGTAAAAAATAAATTTCTGTTGGGTGATCAATTATTACTGATGACCAGTAAGGGCAATATCAGTTTTACCCTCGATAACTTGCACAATAAACTGCAGCAACCAATCGATGTTGCGCCGGGTTCGGGGCATCAGGTTAATTTTGTACTTCCGCAACTTGCCAGTTTAAGCCTAGAAGAAAACGACCCCGCGGAAACCTTAAAAGCGTTGTTGGTGCGGGTGTTGCCACAATAGTATCGGCTAGGCCAATCCCGCCTTTACAAAATCTGCCAATACTTTCACCGCATTGCCCGACGATTTATTCATTTGCTTTAAGCTAATCCCCATTGAACCTAGTTCTGGTAAATCCTTTGGTGATTCAATAATCGATAAATTATCCGGCACCGTACTACGGGCTAATACGGTAATGCCCATGCCTTCCGCAATGGCTGCCTGAATACCACTTAAATCAGCATTGGTGTAAACGATATGCCAAGGTTTTTTGCTACTGCTGAGTTTGCGGATAGCGCGCTGTCGATAAATACAACCATCGGGTGCGGCGATTAATGGCACGCTCTGGCTTTTTTCTAATAGGTTTTGTGTTCCGTTGCTGCTGACCCAAACTAACTCATCCGTTTTAATATGATCAGGGTTGCTAGCGGCGGGGCGGTCTTGCAAGGCGAGTATTAAATCGTATTCATTGCGTTGTCCACCAGCGACTAAGTTTCTACTCAGATCAGAAAATACTTCCAGTGTTACGTTAGGGTAGGCCTGAGCAAACCGACTAACAATTTTAGGCAGCAAGCTAACAGCGAACTCACTGGGTATACCAAACCTAACCCGTCCACTAACGGCGGAGTTATCGAAGTGGCCGATCACTTGGTCGTTTAAACTCAGAATCTGTCGGCAGTAACCCAGTAGTTCATTACCCGCCGAGGTTAGCTCTATACGCGGGCCGTCACGATGCAGCAGTGACTGGCCAAGGATCTCTTCCAGCTTTTTTATTTGCTGGCTAATAGCGGGTTGGCTGCGGCCCACTTGCTCAGCGGTTTGAGTAAAACCACCGGTTTCCGCAATAATCGAAAAAGACCGTAGAGTGTCGATAGGTAGATTTTTCATAGTTTATATAAAGAGCTTATGTCGGTAGTTATGTAAGTAGTTATGTAAGTAGAAATATAGGGCGCTCAGGGTGTTAAAGCGGATTCATTATATTGAATCTTAAGTATAAGTTATTCTTATGGTTAAATAACAATAATTAATTTCTCTAATGGCTAATTGGCAGCTATCATCGCCGCTGTTTTATTGTACAAACCCGTATTGTTAACCTTGATTCCATCAGAGTAAATTTATGACACGCCATCATGATTCTTTGTCAGTCCTAGAAAATAACG
>CALBVI010000203.1 GCA_937969395.1 uncultured Spongiibacteraceae bacterium
GACCGCCAGCGCATTAGCCGTAGAAAAGTCCTCGTCAACCGTCAGAATTTTACCGTTAATGAAAACAGTATCTGCTGCATTGGCCACAGCTGCGGGCTGTACATCTGCCATTTTTTCAGCGGGAGGAGCGGTGCGATCGCAGGCAGATAAAAGTAACTGCACGCCCAGTAACGCTACCATTGTTAAAGATTTAAAGCTCATAGTGTCTCCATATATGGGAAGATCAAAAAAGAGAGGCCGATTATTCATTAATTTCTAGGTATGATTGTAAGACTGCTGAAAAATTATTTCGATAAAACCCGTAATTTGAACGCATTATATATAAATTGACGATGAGAGCACGAATTAAAACATAGGTTGCTCGAAATTTGTACGGAAAAGTCATCTATAAAACATACCGCAGCAAATACCACCTATACCTTTTGATGAGATTTAAATGATTAGCGACCCTCTGTTTTATCTAGCAGCAATACCAGCAGTGCTTATTACCGGCGTATCCAAAGGCGGCTTTGGCGGCATTGCACTACTCGCTGTGCCTTTGCTCGCACTTGTTATCTCACCGGTTCAAGCCGCAGGAATCATGTTACCGATTTTGCTTGCCATGGATGTTTCTAGCGTATTGGCCTATCGCAACCAATGGGATAAAAAAAACCTACTGATCCTTTTACCTGGCGCAATTGTCGGTATTATCATTGGTGGCCTAACCGCTCAGTTGGTTAATGATGACTGGATACGACTCATCGTCGGAACGATTGCTGTCTTGTTTACCATACACTGGTTGTTACGCGGCAGAACGGCAACTGCCGTTAAAAACCCAAGCCCCACTATTGGCAAAATTTTGGGTACTATCGCAGGCTATACCAGTTTTGTTGCTCACGCTGGCGCCCCTGCTTTCCAGTTCTTCATGTTGCCGCAAAAGCTCGATCGAACTGTTTATGCGGCTACTGCTGTGTTCTTTTTCGCCGTTATGAATGTGTTAAAACTCATTCCCTATGCTTTCTTAGGTATGTTATCGAGTGCTAATCTAGTGACCTCATTAGTATTATTACCTCTCGCTCCCATTGGCGTCGCTATCGGTGTTTGGCTGAATCGAACACTGTCTAATGAAGCTTTTTATCGCGTCATGTATGGCATTATTTTTATTGTTGGTTTACGGCTATGTTGGCAGGGTTTGGGGCTTTAAATATAAATTCTAAAGCGTTGAGTTAAAGCATTATTACTCAGGGTATAAATGAAATGGAGGACTAAGCCCATTATCAATAATGGGCTTAGTCTCTATACATCAATAGTTATGTATTGTTTTGTTTCTCTGCATGTTTGCCGAGATAAAGTCCCACAGCAGACCACAATGCCGCAATACCAGCACCAACTAGTGCCACTGCAGCTAATCCCAACCCTAGACCTTGAGTTAAGCCTGCAAATGCCCAACCCCAAAACGTATCGCCACCACGATAAACGACAACATCAATAACAGGCTTAGCTTTGAAACGCGTTTCTTGATCGACATAGGTGAACAGCATTTCTCTAGCCGGACGGGTAATTGCGTAATTGCCACCCCGACGGAAAATTTGTAAACCAACAACAACAGTTAATAGCGGAACCATCGCAACCGTCAACAAACCACCCATCACAATTATAGGCAACAGTGCTAAGGTCCAGCCCAAGCCAACTTTGGTAGCAAGACGAGAGGTAACAAATAATCCTGCAACAATCGTTAAGGTATTGGTTGCTAGATCCATAAATGACCACAATCTAATACGTTCATCACTGCTCAGATCAGTCATTAAGTTTTTCAATTCCAAATAAATAAAAGACCCTATGCCGGTATACAAAAATAGAAATAAACCAATCCCTAATAAGAATGGATTCTTTATAAATAACTTAAAGCCATCCAGCGATCCGCCGCCACCCATAGATCTCATTTCGGCGGTGTGATCAGCATTACCTAACTCTGAAACTTTTATCGATTGGATGTAAAAAATAATGGGTAAAGTAATAATTAAAACCACACTTGCAACTAGCATCAAGTTGTAAGTACCTAAGCCAGAAAACAATAGGGGAATGGAAGGGCCTACCATAGCGCCGATACTAGCACCGGTCGTTATAATGCCGAATAAACGCTTAGACTGATCCTTTGTGTAGATATCTGCCATAAAACTCCAGAATACTGAAACCGGAAACAAACTAAATACACTAACCCATAAATAAAAGGCTTTATTAATCAGGACAGTGTCCTGAACGAATATGGATGCACAGTAAAAAAGAATAAATGTGCCGGCAAAAAAACCATACACGCTAGGTACTAAATTCTTCAATGATATTTTACCTATGGCAAGACCATAGACAGCAACGACAATAAAACTGAATACAAAGTTAATCGTCCAGAGTGTGGCAACTTCAGCATCTGACCAATCACTAGCCATCGCATCCCGCACAGGTCGCAATATGTAATAAGCGGCCATTAAAATAAGCACTAATAAGAACGAGGCTACAGTAGCCTTGGTTTCATTAGGTTCAATATTAGCAGTAGACCTCAGTAGCTTAGCCACTAGGCCTGAGTTTTTATCTGTCATGAAGATTTCCCGTGTCGATAAATAATTATTTTCTTTTTTATAATTGATCTGCAGCTTGTTTGAATTATAAAGTTATTATTTTTGTCTTAAACCTATAGCAAACTAGATCATCGTGGAGCTTGGATGTTTTTACAAAGTCAAAGTTCCTCTCGTTCATAATTTAACGCCTATCTTTTTAAGACTAAAACGTCAGTAATTTATCTTTATCACGCAATAAAAAAAGCGCAATGCAAGCACCCAATATAGGCAGCGAACCGAAATACAATAATTGATGCATTTCATAAGGAGGAAGTAATCGCCAAGATAACACTCTAATCTTCATGTCATCAGACATAACGTTACCTTTTGAATGGCTATTAGAATGATAAAGCCGTGATATCAATCAATGAGTAATTCTTTTATTAATATTATTTTGTACAGAGCCATAAAACTATGCAGATACCATTCTAAATCATCTTTTAGGCTCAATAATTAAATTTTAATAAAGTTGATAAATCATTCTACTCCGAGGACAGCATGCTTAAATCTATCATATTTTCCATATTATTTATATCAACATACTATGCGCAGGCTCATCATGGCTTAGCCGCTGATTTTGACACAGCTAAAGAGATTGAGGTTGAAGGTGTGATTGAATCACTTCAATGGCGAAACCCTCACGTTAGCTTAAAGATAACCGCCAACAAAGGTACTTCTGAAGAAGCGCTTTGGGTTGTTACGACAAATTCTGTGAGTAATCTAACTAGAATGGAGGTTACTCGTGAGCTTCTATCCGCAGGCGAGACCGTAAGAGTTGCTGGTGTACCCGCCCGTAATGGTGCGACATCATTATTCATGAATCACTTACTATTAACCGATGGTCGCGAAGTAATCTTTAAGCGCGGTGCCAGTGCTCGCTGGGACGGGGAAACCATTGGTAACTCTGACAAACTGCACGGCAAAGTAGCTGAAGTAGCCTTTGATAAACGCCCCACTGATTTATTTGCCGTATGGACGACGGTTTACGACGACCCTGCCAGCTGGCCGCTATTCCCTCGCTTTGATGATAAACCAGCGGTTACTGCTGCTGCTAAAGAGATTATGGCCGGATACGACTTCGACGCTAACAACCCACTGGCAAACTGCGCGCCTAAAGGCATGCCATCCACGATGGTTAACCCCTACCCTATTGAATTCATTGACGCCGGCAAGACCCTGCAATTAAAAATTGAAGAATACGATGCCTTGCGTACGATCCATCTCAGTCAAACGCATGACGACAGCAAGGTTGCAGCCTCTGAACAAGGTTATTCAACGGGACGCTGGGAAGGTGATTCATTAATCGTTACCACCACCAAAATTGACTACCCCTATCTTGATGTCATTCTGAAGCCTTTAGCTACGCCTCAAAGTAACGATTTGATCATTCGTGAGATTTTTACCCTGCGCCCTGATCACAGCCATCTTGACTACGTCATGATCGCATCAGACCCAACAATGCTGTCTAAACCC
>CALBVI010000204.1 GCA_937969395.1 uncultured Spongiibacteraceae bacterium
AGGTGGTGAATTGGTAGGTGGTTGCGATATCGTTTGCGAGATGTTCGATAAAGGAGAGTTGCAGCCGTTAATTAAAGAAGCTGCAGCTGCAACGGCGGCTAGTGATAATGGCTAGTTAGGTTGTTTGCATAAAAAAGCCCGCTATCTTTTGGATGGCGGGCTTTTTTTATGGGTGTTATGAATACTTGTGTAGTTTTTTCTTAGCTAACAGCGTAAAAAAGCTGTTCATTGTCGATGGCGTTTTCTATGGTTTGATCAAACACATCTCTAGCTAGAATACCGCACTTACCACATTGCGAGGCAAGGCCTAGTTCTTTGCGAACTTGGCCAAATTTAGTCGCGCCCTTCTCTACAGCTTCGCGTATGTGGCTATCGGTAATGGCTTTACAAAGGCAAATATACATAATATTTTATAAGGCAGTGGATTGTTTGATGATATGAAGGTTAATCTAAATGAGAATTGTTGTCAATCGTATTGGTGTGTTTTTGTCTTTTTAAGCGTATGAATGCACGAGTGTGATTTATTGATTTTCTTATTTAGTTAAAAGTGGCTGAGTGTTAAATAGGCTGGCGTTAAAATGAGTGAGCAATGAAAAACCGTTGATAGCTTTTCCCTATTAGCTTGATATAAAAAAAAGGGTAGGCTTGTTATGTAGTGCTGTGTATTATTCTGTGCTTTGTTTTGGGCTTTAGCTGTTATGGCCATTGACTGAGCAATATCGTTTATCTAATTTATTTTGTTATAACTTGTGTAATAACCTTTTGGAGGCTTGAGATAATGAGTGTACTAGTTGGAAAACCCGCTCCTGATTTTACGTGTAATGCTGTTTTAGCTAATGGCGAGATTGTTGGTGACTTTAATCTTACGGAAGCGATTAAGGGTAAAATTGGTTTAGTCTTTTTCTATCCATTAGATTTCACTTTTGTTTGTCCTTCTGAGTTGTTGGCGGTTGATCACCGTATGGATAAATTTAAAGAGCTTGGTGTAGAGGTTATCGGTGTTTCTATCGATTCACACTTCACGCACAATGCATGGCGTAATACTGATGTTAATAACGGTGGTATTGGCCAAGTTGGTTATACTTTAGCTGCTGATATTAATCATGATATTTGTCGCGCTTATGATGTTGAATCTGCTGGCGGTGTTGCTTTCCGTGGTGCGTTTATTATCGATCAGGAAGGTGTAGTGCGTTCTCAGACCGTTAATGATTTACCTTTGGGTCGTAACTTCGACGAATTTATTCGTGTGATTGAAGCGCTTCAGTTTCATGAAGAGCACGGTGAAGTTTGTCCAGCTGGGTGGAGTAAAGGTGATAAAGGTATGACTGCAACGCCAGACGGCGTAGCTGCATATTTAACTGAGAATGCTGATTCTTTGTAAGTTTATTGTTCTCATGTTGCGGGAGTGTGTTTAATAACGCTCGCTCAATAAAAAAAGGCTCGCAAATGCGGGCCTTTTTTTATGGGTGTAATCTTTCGTTGAGCTGAGCTGAGGGTGTAGCGGGTTTATAAATCTAAGCCGCCTAGTCCTTTCCACTTATTGACGATTAAGCAAAATAACTCGGCTGTTTTTTGGGTGTCGTAAGCGGCTGAGTGTGCTTCCGAATTATCAAATTCAATGTTGGCTGCTTGGCAGGCTTTGGCAAGCACGGTCTGTCCGAAGGCTAATCCAGATAATGTGGCAGTATCAAACACTGAGAATGGATGAAAAGGATTGCGTTTGATTTGGCAGCGTTCGATAGCGGCCATGACAAAACCATGATCAAAGTGTGCGTTATGTCCGACTAAAATAGCGCGATTGCAGTCGTGCGCTTTAACTTGCTTACGGATAGCTTGTAATAAATCGGGGAAAACCATTTCTTCAGGTTCGGCTTCGCGAAACGGGTGGTGAGGGTCTATGCCGGTAAATTCTAGGGCGGCTGGATCGAGATTGGCACCTTCGAAAGGCTCGACGTTAAAGGCAAACGTTTTGTCGATGCATAGCTGGCCTTGTGCATCCATGGTGAGGGTGGTGGCCGCTATTTCTAATAAACCATCAGTTTGAGAATCAAATCCACCGGTTTCTACATCGATGACGACAGGTAGAAAGCCTCGAAAGCGGCCTGCCATTGGATGCGGTTGTTGCTCGCTCACGTCATTTCCTTTTAGTTCGCTATCGATCATTAGTTGGCAACTTGCCAGTGTAGTTGTTCACCTGCTTTTAATGGCACCAAATGGCTATCGCCTAAGGCTAAGGTGTCAGGTACTTGCCAGCTGTTTTTTTGTAGGATGATCTTATCGGTGTTTCGTTTAAGGCCGTAGAAATCAGGCCCAAAGTGGCTGGCAAAACCTTCAAGCTTATCGAGTTTGCCGGCTTGTTCAAATGCTTCTGCATAGAGCTCTATTGCAGCATGAGCCGTATAGCTACCGGCGCATCCACAGGCTGTTTCTTTGTTGCTTTGCGTATGTGGTGCTGAATCTGTACCAAGGAAAAATTTCGGGCTGCCACTGGTTGCAGCTTCAATTAACGCTTGTTGATGGCTGTTACGTTTTAAAATAGGTAAACAATAGTAATGGG
>CALBVI010000205.1 GCA_937969395.1 uncultured Spongiibacteraceae bacterium
AAAATCATTGCACATATGGCGATAGCGCCGGCAATAAATATCAGTAAGGGCTCTGGGCTCATCTCTGAAGGCTTCATCACCCCAACAAAATATGCAAAAGCAGCTCCTATAATAGTCGCAACCACAATCGACCATGACCACCGCTTAATTTGTTTCAACATATAGAGCGAAGATGCGGCGATCAAACCAAAGAAAAATGACCACAACAACAACGGATGTGCATCAAGTAAGTAGGAAATAAGTCGAGCTAACGATAAAATACTCGTCAAAACCCCCAACAATAAAACCATTAAAAAAGAACCGTTAATGTACTTCCAAAAAGCTATTGGCCCCTGCTTTACTAAAACGACCAATGCTGCGGGATTAATCGACCTAAGCGAATCCAACAACTCTTCATAGATGCCGGTTATAAAAGCAACAGTACCACCCGAAACACCGGGAACGACATCTGCAGCCCCCATTGCAATTCCTCGCAAATAAACACCCAACAATCGTTTACTCTGCTTTTCCATTCTTTTCATCCATATTATTCTAAGTTTTTAATGCTGACATACAACTCTATATAACACCTGACACCAAGGGGACAAAAAACACAGGCTCTACGACGGTGACATTAACTGCGTTTTCAGTTTTTTCTATAAGCCGTAAATGCTGTGTTCGATTATCTCCCACAGGCAAAATCAATCGGCCACCAACAGCCAACTGATCTATTAATTCTGTAGGGACTTCTTCTGGCGCAGCAGCGGAGAGAATGGCATCAAAGGGGGCTTTCTGCGGCCAACCAAGACCACCATCAGCATGTTTAAAATGAACATTCCTCGCTTTAAGCAGCCGCAAACGCTCACGGGCTTTTTGCTGCAAAGGTTTGATTCTTTCAACGCTATAAACCACGTCGACAAGCTGAGCTAATACCGTCGTTTGGTATCCTGAACCTGTGCCAACTTCCAATACCCGTTTACGCGGACCTGCCGCCAATAATAATTCCGTCATGCGGGCCACAATATAAGGCTGCGAAAGTGTTTGCTGGAAGCCAATCGGTAACGCGTCGTCCTCATAAGCACGATGAGCAAGCGCCTCATCTAAAAAAATATGCCGCGGCGTTGTTCGCATAACATCAAGCACTTCAATATTTTTAATGCCCTGCTCCATCAAACGCGTAACTAAGCGATCACGGGTGCGCTGTGATGTCATACCAATGCCATCGAGGTGTAATTTACTCAATGATTACTCCTAACTCTTTTCATTATTTTAAATACAACTCAGCACGTCTTTTACTCATGCATATTACGGCAATGTATTGCGGCCCATCTATTACAGCTCAATGCGATACTCAATTAATTCACGCAGAAGTGCTGTTGCGAAAGAGCCGCTGGGCAATGAGAACGTGAACTGAACTTGCGAAGCTTCAGCCTTCATTCGCAAACCGGCTGGAATAACCCGCAATGCACGTCGCTCAGCTTTTAAACCATGCTTAACAAGACCTTCAGTGATTAATGGATATTCATTAACCACTGAAGACTCTAGCTCGGCAACAGCCTGACCGGGTACCAGAGAACCAGCAGCGCCATACATTAGCCCGGTTAAATGTATATCGCCTGCAGCCAAACGTGAATTTAAATCCTCACCGCTCTTTTGCAAAAAGACACTGTGACTGGCATTAAGCATGATCAATTCACCACTGCTTAATTGATCCCAACTTTTATCTACGACTCGCTTGGCCAAAATTTTATTGAACAAAAAAGACCGAGCTGAAGAGAGATAAATACCGCGCTGATGTTTTTTGGGCTTTATTTCGCCATTAAACCAATCAAGTGCTTTTTGAACATTAGTGCCATCGCGACCAAAACGCTGTTCGCCAAAAAAATTGGGGAAACCATTAAGCTGAACGTTGCTAACCGCTTTTTCTAGCGCTACCGAATCGCCAACAACATCAGTGAGAGTGATAACAAATTGATTACCCTGATGAATACCACGGCGTAATTTTTTCCTGTGGCGCTTCTGTTTTAAAACAGTAAGCTGAGCATTATTCAGCACAGAGAAATCAATATCAGCGTTGCCGGGAAGGTGGACACTAAACCACTGGCGTGTAACCGCATTGCGATCTTTCATGCCAGAATAACTCACAAGTTTAATGGCAACTTTAGCGATCTTAGCTAATTGCTCCGCAACAAACTGCGTGTTCAATAAGCGTTTTTCTATCCATACAAAAATATGTTCGCCCTCACCCTCCGGTTCGAAACCTAAAATTTCTTCTACTTGAAAAAATTCGGGCTGTTGCCGTAAAACACCGCTAATAGCAGGTTTTTCGTAGGCGCGGGGTAACTCAGACAATAAGGGGGGAAGATTCATTTATTACAAATTAATTATTATTGGCTAATAGCAATACAACAGCATGGCAAGCAATGCCTTCTTTACGGCCAGCAAAACCTAAGTTTTCTGTGGTCGTCGCTTTGATATTGAGCTGACTAATGTCAACTTGAAGGTCATCTGCGATATAAGCTTTCATCACAGAAATATGGGGAGCCATTTTCGGCGCTTGGGCAACAATGGTCATATCAGCATTTGCCAAACAATAACCTTGTTCCTTTATCAAACGATAAACTCTGCGTAATAAATGCCGACTATCAATATTAAGATACTGCTCATCTGAATCAGGAAAATGCTTACCTATATCACCTAAGCCACAAGCACCTAGCAACGCATCACATAAAGCATGCAATAACACATCACCATCAGAGTGAGCGATTAAACCCTGTTCACAGGTGATTTTAACCCC
>CALBVI010000206.1 GCA_937969395.1 uncultured Spongiibacteraceae bacterium
ATGCATATGTAATTGTCCCATATCTTGTTAAATTGTCTAAGGCGTCCTCTCGACTGCTTCTCTGAATAATATTGGCATCATTAACAGCAAATGTTAACGATGAATTTTTCCAAGAATAAGCAAAGCCTGCTGTTAAGCCAACGAATTCTCTATCGTAATCAATTGACCGGCTATCACGGAAAGTATTTCCATCCGTAAATATTTGGTTAAAAATATATCCAGCCTGAAGGCCCCCATAAATATACCACCCGCCCCTAACAGCACTGGGATTGGTAGTTCGAGAACTATTAAATAAAGTGGTCGCATAGGAACTAATCAAATTACGACCATAGCGAAACGTAAATCCAGTGTTGATTGAACTCTTTATTGTTCCAACACTGAGATCGGCATTTGTTAAAAAATCGAATTGGCCAGAGTCAGATACCCAAGCTCGCCACACCCTTGCTCTGGAAAATTGAAAAACCAACTCATTTTCTAACTGAGTATCCCATCCTTGAGGCTCGCTAGCACCTATAACTTTATGCACGAACTTTTGCGCCTCTTCTCCTAGGGCAGCAGGGCCGACAATACCAATGGTAGTACTCACCTGATCGGCATATGTAGACGTAACTGAGATATAGGTGTTAGTGAATGCTAATAAAGCTGAATAAGGAAGTTCGTTTTCATCTGGAACCGCCACTTCGATATCACTGGGTGAGTTCATCGTTTGCCCAATAGTATAAGCATTCACGGTCCCCTCGATATCTTTGTTTGGTACGCTCCACATTAGCGGTTTTACCCAAAAATCATGCTCAGGTTTTTTATTATTTTCGCCATCCAATTCGTAAGCTGACAAATATAGTCCGTTGGTATAACCATTATCATTCCCAACAAAGAGATCGTTATCCAGCGTTACTGAAACCCAGTCAATATCTGCATGCGAATGAATCGATAAAAATAAAAACATTTTAGCCGCGTTATTTTTCAGACTTAGTTTTTTGTAATAGTCCATATTTGAATGCCTCTAGTGCAATTTTGAATAATCAGTTAGATCGTGCGCTAATGGGAGCAGCAATATCTAAGTTGTCATGCTGTAATCTTATTTACACTTTCTGACTAGTTTAATTATTAATTGTCCTCAGAGCTACATATCAGATACTATACTCAATAGTTTATTTACACCTTAAATACTCTAACATCTATGAAAGCTATTCTATTTCCAATCGTTATACTGCTATCCAGCTGTAGCTCTTATAGTAGTTTTACAGTACTCAATCAAGTACCTGAGCCTATTATCTATAGTGACGAGAAGCTTAGTTCAAAATTTTATTCAGCGGATACCGGTGATGCATCAGGTGGTGTTTTATATGTAACTGATCGTAGCCCAGCAAAAGAGAATGACCGTGAGAAATATTACAAGAATGAACGAAGTTCAGCAATGCGAGCTGGATCAGCAATAATAACGTCAGCCGAAAACAAGAAAGAAAAAAGCACTGTCGATGACATAGTAGAGTTTGGTTATTTATCAGATATCTTACCATACGGTGAATTGAGCTCTGTTGAAGATGAAGAGTTTTTTGACATTACGAAAGCTAATACTAGCCTTACTAACGCAGTTAATGAGCAGCTGAAAGCAAGTACAAGTAAAGATATTTATATCTACGTTCATGGATACAAAGTAGTGTTTGAAAACCCACTACTGGTGACGCATGAACTATGGCGATTTATAGGTTATGACGGGGCTTTTATCGCGTATGCATGGCCGTCTACACCTAATAAATTAGCTTACTTTAAAGATATTGAAACCTCTCAGCTTTCTGGCCAAAATCTTCGGTTACTCATAGAGTATCTTGCCAACAGTACTGAAGCTGCGAAGATACATATAATCGGTTATAGCGCAGGAACAAGAGTTGTAATGACTGCGTTACAACAATTGGCATTGAAGAATAGCCATTTAACCAAAGATGAATTAAAGACACGGTTAAAACTCGGAAATGTCATTCTTACTGCTAGCGACTATGACCTTTCCGTATTTGCAGCGGCTGTAGGTAATGGCTTATTAAATGTTCCCTCCAATATGACAATATATATGTCTGGCTCAGATAAGGCCCTGGGAATATCTAGCTGGGTTTTTAATCAACAGAGGCTAGGACAGTTTGTAATAGACGGTCAAGCATCTTTAAACCCACGAATTAAGCAGTTTTTCTTAGAGAATGAATCACTTCGTTTTATAGATGCGACTAATGCGGAGGGTTCCAGCTTTGGTAATGGGCATGGGTATTTTATAAATAGTCCATGGGTTAGTAGTGACATTCTTATGATTCTAAAGCGAAATGCTGTGCCTAGTGAGCGAGGATTGATTAGAAAAACCGACAATATCCAATGGGAATTTCCTAGCGACTACAAACAGTCATTAATACGATCGCTGGATAACAAGCTTATAGATTAGTGGTCCGGAATTATCTTTTATTAATAGTCCGGTATCAATAAATATAGATACTTTATTGAGCTAGCTGGTGATATTAGACCACAAAACCTTCTATATCGTGGTTTTTATTCAGTGGAGACGCTTTTATTAAGAGAACAAACTCTGACCAAGAATACTTTCATCTCAAGTGTAATCCACACCTTCTTCTTTTGTTATTATTTATTATCCAAGCGATTGTAGTCTAACATGCCAAAATTTATTTCACTTTCTTTTCGAAAGTAGTCATGGACGATATCGCTATGTTCCCAAAATTCTGGGTCAGTACGTCGCACGCCGAATTGATCTAACAATTCTGAATAGTCTTTGGTTGACGATATTGATAAAACTTGATCA
>CALBVI010000207.1 GCA_937969395.1 uncultured Spongiibacteraceae bacterium
CAGGTACGACAACAACCGCACCATAAAACATAAATTGCAATGCTTCCGGCGCACTGGCAGATTCAAAAATAGTCAGTTCGCCCGGGATCAAGTCAGGATAAAAGCTAATCACTAACGCCTGAAAACAACAGAAGAAAATAATCATAACTAATACAAAAGGTAACCAACATAGCTGATCGTCTTGAAACGGCATATGAGCTAACAAGCGGTCAACAATAATAAATAAACCAATACATATCACCGGGATCAACATCAAACCCAATGCCTGCGGCAAACTAAACCAGCGCACAAATACATCTGGATTTACCAAGGGATTGATTAAGCTAACCGCCAAAACACCGACCGCAGTAAATCGACCAGATAACTGACACCAACGAACCGCATGCTGCTGAAGTCCTCCTTTTGTTTTCATTACCAGCCAAGCAGCACCGATATAACAATAAGCAGAAGCGACGCCCACGCCACTCAAAATAGAAAACACATAAGTGTACGGCGTATTTTTAAAACCGGTAACATACATGCCAAGCATATAGCCTTGTGATAAAGCAGTCATCAGCGAACCCGCTCGAAAAACCTTATCCCAGTGACGATGAAAAACCTGAGCCGATTTAGTTCTAAAATCAAAGGCAACACCGCGAATAATTAAACCGATCAACATAATCGCGGTAGGTAAATAAAGGGACTTAAAAACAGCGCTGTGCGCTGCAGGAAAGGCAATTAATAAAATTCCGACAGCAAGTACCAACCACGTTTCATTAGCATCCCAAAAAGGACCAATTGAGGCGATCATTGAATTTCGATCTTCAAAGCATTGCGGATCATCCTGGACGGGAATCAAGATGCCCACACCTAAATCATAGCCATCAAGGATGGCATAAACTAATATAGAAAACGCCATAATAGCTGCAAAAATAATGGCAAAAATATCAGCACTAAATAAAAACTCAGTGGAGTTCATGCCGCACCTCCTTGCTGCAGCTTTTGCTGATGGACATTGGTTAATTCTTCCTCTGTCATTTCTTCAATCTCTATCGCTCGTCTAGCCATTAAAAACAATGTATGGATATAAGCCCCTAATAAAATAATATATAAACAACAATACAGCGTAAGTGACAAAGCCACATTTACTGGCGCAATATCCGTAACGGCATCAGCCGATTTAAGCACACCACTGACTAGCCATGGCTGCCGGCCAATTTCAGTTACATACCAACCTGCCAACGTTGCAATCCAGCCAGAAAATGTCATAGCAACAAAAACCTTTAACACTAAAGGTTGTAGTTTTTGCTTCTTAAATAATTTAATCGCAGCAAACCATGACAGCCCCAGCATTAACAAACCGATACCAACCATCACTCGAAAGCCAAAGAAGACTGGCGCTACCGGAGGATGATTATTCTCAAATTCATTTAATCCTTTTATTTCACCTTCACTATCATGGGTAAGAATTAAACTCGCGAGTTTAGGAATCGCAATTTCAAAATGATTTGTTTTTTCTTCTTCATCAGGCCATGCAAACAACAATAACGGCGCAGCTTTTTCTGTATGCCAAACACCTTCCATCGCCGCTATTTTTTGCGGTTGATATTCCAAAGTATTCAAACCATGTAAGTCACCGATAAAGGCCTGCAATGGCGCTAATACAACAGCAACGACAATAGCAGTTTGAAATGCTTTTCTAGGCGCTTTTTTCTCATCCCCTCGTAATAAACGGTAAGCAGAAATCCCAGCAATTAAAAATGACGTTGTTAAACCAGACGCCACTAACACATGCGATAAACGATAAGGAAATGAGGGATTAAAAATAACAGCTTGCCAATCAATAGGAAAAGCAACACCCTCTCGCATTTCAAAACCCGTCGGTGTTTGCATCCAAGAATTAAGTGCTAAAATCCAAAAGGCTGACAAGCTGGTACCGATAGTAACCAACGCGGTTGCCAAGGTATGAATGCGATTGGGTACTCGATCTAAACCGAACAGCATAATACTTAAAAAAGTCGCTTCAAGAAAAAATGCCGTCAGTACTTCATAGCCTAGCAACGGCCCAGCAATATTACCGACCGTTTCCATAAACCCAGGCCAGTTAGTACCAAATTGAAATGACATGGTAATGCCAGTAACAACACCCAATGCAAAGGTTAATGCAAAAATTTTTACCCAAAAGCGATAAATACGCATCCAGACCGGATGACCAGAAAAATCGAAACGCAATTTAAAATAAAGTAAAAACCAGCACATAGCGATGCTGATAGTGGGGAACAAAATATGAAAACTAATATTAGTCGCAAACTGAATTCGCGACAGCATGAAAACATCCATGAGGCTCTCCTCAACGAAAAATAAATGGCTATATACCGTATTTACATACAACGTCTACCTATAATCATTAGGCACAGTTAGTCACTGATAAAAACTACACTCTTATCAGACAATGAATATTAAATGGTACTTGTCGTTATGTTTTCGGTGACTCTGGTTCGATTGCTGCAGCGTCACTAAACAAGCGCTCTTTAAACTCAAGTACTTTGCCCATACGAGTACCTAACTTCATCAAAGTTTGTAAGCTATCAGGGTTTAACTGCTGCAAATCATCAGCCCACTTAGACAGTGACTCTAATAGGTCATGTACTTCACGCACTTTAGCTTGAGCATATTCGTCTTGAGGTGTCGCTGGCTGTTCCATCAAAATATCTCTAACCACAGAAAGTGTCGGGTCAACCTCACGCTTACGCCGCTGTTCAAATACCTTAATCGCCAGCGCCATAATATCCCCCGCCGGATAGTAATATTCTTTGCGGTCACCCTGCCTGTGCATAACCTTAGCTAATTGCCATGACTGCAGTTCCTTGACTGCCATGCTGACATTACCTCTAGAGATACCCAGACTGTCACTCAAATCGTTGGCTGTTAGCGCTTCTTCACTCATCACCAATAGTGCAAATACTTGCCCAATCGTGCGATTAAAGCCCCAGCGACTGCCCATCTCACCAAAATGCAGTACGAAAGACGCGGTTAAAGGGGGCATAGTCATAAATTGTCCTTTTTTGAATAAAAGCGGCTATTTAATAAAACGTCGTAACCGCCAAACATATTAAAGTTTCAGAATTTTCTGAAACTTTAATATGTTATTGATCAATATGCAAGCACATCAACACAAAATACAGCCTTGGCTCCACACAACGTGTAGCACCCCCTCAAACTTGAACTGCAAATTGCGACCCCAGATTAGGTACACTCCGCGCATCGACATTAACTCATCGCGACAAATAGAATTAAAAACGGGCCTTGAAAATCATTAGACAAAACCATTAATAAAAAATATTAATGAAAGCCAAAGATAAAACTATTAATACGCCACCCATAGACTAACTACTTAATTAAGCGTCAAATCTATTAACAGTAAACGCTAAAATTACTGCTGGCTTAAGGTCTTATCAGCGCTTAATATTCTGCTTTAAAATAAAAAATTGTTAATAAGGATAATAAAATGAAAGGCATCATCACTCTGCTGTTTTTGTTCATCAGCTTCAGCTACAACGTTTGCGCTCATCATGGCTCCGCATCACATTTCGACAATACAAAAATCGTCAATGTAAAAGGTGTTATCACCCGTTTTGCCTTTACCAATCCTCACGCTTTTATTTACTTTGACGTACCCGATGCAAATGGCAACATGATCGCATGGCGCTGCGAGTCTACCGCCGCTGCCGCAATGAAACGCATCGGCTGGACCAAAACCACATTACAAGCAGGGCAAACAATAGAAATCACTGGCATAGCTGCACGCCGTGAAGACAATATGTGCTACGCCAACGACATAGTTGTTGACGGTTTAGCCTATGATGTTCGCAAAACACCACCTAACGCTACAGCTATAAGCGAAGAGGACGTTACAAAAAAACGCCAAGCACAATTTAGCGCTCGCCCAGCCACTATAACTAATGGCCAACCTAATATTAGCGGTTATTGGGTACGCAGCAGACGCCAAGAAAAAATAGAAGATGGTGGCTATGTGGCAACAGCAGCCGGTAAAGAAAGACACAACAATTATGATGACCGCTATGAAAGTCCTGCACTATTTTGCAAGCCGCATAACAATCTTCATTCATGGGGGCACGACGACCACGTCAATGAAGTTCGCCAAACTGAAGACGCCATCCACTTAACCTATGGCTATATGGATTTTGAACGCACGATTCATTTACATGTGAGTGAACATCCAGATAATATTGAACCGAGTCAAGGTGGACATTCAATCGGTAAATGGGAAGGCGACACACTGGTTGTAGATACCATTGGATTTTTACCTGGAGTGATTTATCCAGCGACCGACATTATGTATAGCGACCAAATGCATACCGTCGAACGTTTTAGAATTGATCCCGCAACACAGGAACTTCAGCGCACTTACACCGTTGAAGACCCACTGTATTTAATCGGTAGCAATTCAAGAAAGGATTTTCATGCACTATCGTTAGAACCTTATGAACCTTTTGGTTGTGAGAATCATAATGGGGCTAATAATTCTCGACCGGATAAATAATTTTTCTTGAAAAAAATTTAATCATCATCTTAGCTATCCATCATTGCTATAAAAAGTAGTGGGTAGCTAACTCAAGTCATTTAGATAAAAAAATTAACCTTATCTGGAAAATTTAAATGAATCTTCGGCAAGTTAATGCGGATGAATTTGATTCAGTATTCGACATACTTCATGAAAATGCCATTTAGCTGTTATCTAAAGGGATTCTTCAATGGCCTCTTGACTGGCTCGAATCAAACCGCTCTAACATAAAAAAATTAATCGACTCAGGTTTCTTTTATGCTGCCGACATCGATAATAAATTAGCCGCAGTCATAGAAATAAGATCGTCCTTGGAGAAAATATGGAAACTCAATGAAAATAAAGAAGACGCGCTATATATTCATAAATTTGCCATTTCTCGAAAATATTCTAACAGCGGCTTAGGGAGAGAAATTCTCACATCAATTAAGGCGAAAGCCATACAACAAGATATCAATTATCTACGCTTAGATTGTGTCGAACACAATCATAAACTTCGGAAATACTACAAATCATGTGAATTTAAATTAAAGGGGATAGCAAAGGCAGGCGGAATCAATCTTGCTTTATACGAGTATGACATCCGTAGCAAAATGCGTCATAACTAATAAACCCCACTTAACATTTCTTTCAGAAACAGCTAGCCCCTAACTTTATCTATTTTAACCTCCCCAAAACCCCGCCACATTTCATCATAATTCCTCATTAATAAATCATTTTTTCTACAGCTTACAGCCCTCTTCTCTTTGTTTAATAGATCTCGACAGTTACTTAACACCATAACTACAAGCCGCAATTTACTGCGAATTATTTTTAACTACGAAGAGGTCTTCACCATGAAAAAAGCAATTTTAATCACAGCAATTATCAGCCTAACATCTACTGCCGCCATGGCTGATTTCAACAAACCAACGCCCGAGGATAAAAAAGGCGGCGTTATCGTTGGTAGTTTTATTACCGGAGCAGTTGCAGGCGGTCCACTAGGCGCAATCGCTGGCACGCTTGCTGGCATATGGTTAGGCGAACAAGTAAAAGAAGCCGATCGTGTTGACGTTATTGAAGCAGAACTAAACAATAGTAACACCCAACTAAATAGATTAACTCGTCAACTAGCACAATCGGAAAGAGATTCGCAAAAGTATGCTCAAATTGCCTTAGATCAGTTACAGCTTGAGTTATTATTTAAAACCGGTAATAGCGAACTAACAACGCAAGGACAGCAGCGGATGACCTTTTTGGCTGATTTCATCGTTAATAATCCGGAACTAAATATCGAACTTGATGGTTACGCCGACCCACGTGGCGATGCCAACTACAACCTTTCACTTTCTGATGAGCGGGTGCAATCGGTGCAGCAATTATTGATGAACAACGGCGTTGATGAAGATCGAATCGTGACTCGATCACACGGAGCCAGTCAGTCTTTATCAGCAGTAGGAGATTACGACAGTTATGCGATGGAACGCGTCGTTAAAATTCAATTAACGAAAAAAGACAGTCGTAATAGCTTTGCGCAAGTGACGATTAATCACTAGTTATCAATAAAGATAACAACCAGTCATTGATTTCCACTTCGCCAAACAACTGTTGATAAAGCCAAATATAAGGAGGTGATGTAATGCCCAGCTTTACGCTGGGCTTTTTTGTGCTTGCTCTTCAGTTCTATCCTTTCAATGCCAGCACCCCCTATACCGTGGCTCCAAGATCTGGGAAGCTAAAATAAATACATTAAAAATGTAACATTTTGGTATCTAATAACTCTAATAATATACAACTGATAAATCCCCACAAAATAAAAGGTACTATTATGGATAACAAAGCCCTCAGTATTTTTCTCTTGAGATTTTCAACAGGTATTTACTTAGCCCTTTGGGGTGTCGACAAGCTAATTAATGCTTCACATGCTGCAAGTCTTTCGGATCGGTTTTACGGTGGATTAGTCAGTTCAGAGTTTCTCATACCTATTCTAGGCATACTCCAAGTAATTATTGGCCTTATGGTTATGCTCGGATTATTTCGTAGTATTTCATACAAAGCGCAATTAGCTTGGTATGCTGTTGGCATTATACCGATCATTACTTATATTATTGACCCCCTTGGTCTATACCTCGCTGATCGAGCACACCTCACATGGTTCCCATCAACCACACTCTTGTTCGCTAGCATCGTATTAGTTGCTTTCAAAGAGTTTGATACGATGTCGCTAGATCATAAGCGCGGAAAATAACTCACCGTCAAAGACTCTAAAAAAGGCTCTAACTTATCTAAAGTTAGAGCCTTTTTATTTTCTTCAGCGTTTTATTAAATACTCAGGTCAAGAGCAACTAAAGTTGTACTAAATTAAATTGACTACCCTCAACGCCCAATACTTGCAAATAACATTCGCCCCAACTTTTAGGCAGCTTATATTGGGCGTCTACTTTATAAGCGAAAAAAACGTATTTTCCGGTACAACGAAGCTTTAACTCTTCAAGCTTCCCCCCAATAACATCGATATAAAATTCATCTTTAAATAACTCTATTCCCCAGGAACCGTTAGAATCAAGCTCCGAAGAAATAGAGTATGCAGAATCATTCATTTGATAATCTCTTATTTTTCTATAAGTCTCACCAAAGGCGTCTATCGCTACTCTATCATCGACGCTTTCAAATATATGAAATATTTCAACTGCCTCAGCATAATATTGCATGTCAAGCTGTAATTGAAATAGCTTTCGCCTAAGTGACAAAATATTTTCAGCGGGCAGGTACTTAACGCTACGATTGTCCTTCGCATAACGCTCATAACTTAGTGCCATATTTAAATATTTTATTTGTTTTAATTGATCACCATATTTCAGCTCATAAATAAATTTCGCAAGATTAAGATAGGCATTCTCATAAAGGTTGACAGCTCCACTATCAGACATTTCTGACAAGAGTTCTCTAGCACTTATTTGGTTGTCTTCATCAATATATTTTCTAACTTTTTTATATTTACGAAC